>JAIYAV010000284.1 GCA_027488855.1 Saprospiraceae bacterium | reverse complement strand
CCTTGTATTGAAAACACTAGGACGAATATTTCTTTAAAAAATTTGCTCGTCCATTTGTTTGTCTCGCCACTTCGTGCGAATATTGTATCAAGTATCCCGGCGATGCTTGTCATAGGTCGCATGTTCGTGTGTGAGAACTCTAACATTACGACCTTTTTTTATTCTTTCAAATCCTGTCCGAATAAACTGCGCGGACTATTGATGATAATACAGCTAAAATATGGGATTTGGAGAATAGGAGAGTAAGTTTGACGCTCGAGGGCCATTCTTCCTGGGATAAATTTAAGGAACTGAGAAGAATAGATCCATTTACTAATATAGATTCATCAGGAGTTTTGTGTGTCGCTTTTTCCCCCGATGGAAAAAGATTGGTTAGTGGGGCCTATGACAAAACGGCTAAAATTTGGGATTTAAATAGCAGCAAAATAATCCTAACGCTTGAAGGGCATTCTGATTGGGTTAAAAGCGTATCTTTTTCGTCAGACGGTAAACGCCTTGGAACGGGGTCTTGGGACAATACCGCCAAAATATGGGATTTGGAAACAGGGAAGGTCACACTGACACTTAAAGGCCAAATCGGAGTGTTCTATAGCGTCGCCTTTTCTCCTGATGGTAAACATCTCGCAACAGGGTCTTCCGACCAGACGGCCAAAATCTGGGATTTGGAGACCGGGAAGGTAGTAATTACGCTTGCTGATCAAGAGAATGTCAATAGCGTCGCCTTTTCTCCTGATGGCAAACACCTCGCAACGGGGTCTTCCGACCAGACGGCCAAAATCTGGGATTTGGAGACCGGGAAAGTAGCACTTACGCTTGCTGGTCATGAGGATGATGTCAATAGCGTCGCCTTTTCTCCTGATGGCAAACACCTCGCAACGGGGTCTTCCGACCAGACGGCCAAAATATGGGATTTGGAGACCGGGAAGGTCGCACTTACGCTTGCTGGTCACGAGGATGATGTCAACAGCGTCGCCTTTTCGCCAGACGGCAAACACTTAGCAACAGGGTCTTCCGACCAGACGGTCAAAATCTGGGAAATCACCCCTCAAGGCTGTATAAAAGCAGTACAAAGAAAGCGCCTCGTTAGCCTTATCCTTCCCCAACTGACCGAGTACGGCCTGGAAAACCTCCTCGACCTCAAACCGGACAACGAGGCCATTCTGCTCGCCAGTGGCAATACCTGGCAAATAGCGGCCTTTGCTGATTTGTACGCGGATAAAATCGCCAAAAGCCTGCCCCAAAAGGCGGATTATGCACGTGCGAAACGCCTGTATCAGGCTTGTCTCGCAGCGGATGTGGATAAGGAGTATTTTGAAAAAAAATTGGCGGAATTGGAAAGGGTGTGGAAGGAGAAGACGGAATGAGGGGAAGGTGGATAAAAACGGCATCTGGAAACGAGCACTCTAACTCAAAGGATGAGGCAATGCGGGAGTATTTAAACGGAAAAAACTTTCCAAAAAACCAGGTTAGCGGAAAAAATTTTCCAGGTTAGCTTCAAAGCTTTACCCGCCAGTTCTACCGCCGAAAAAAGTCCTTATCTTAACCAGCATTATTTGTACCCAAGCGATTTGTTGCAAATTGAGCATTTTAACACTTGCTGCATCGCCTGCACAAAGTACCCAAGCATGACAAGTTGGAGCCTATTTTCACCATTTTTTAATCGAGCCCTGCGCTTAATCGCACCCGGAGCCACCCTCCTGGTATGGGCCTGCCTGTGTTTCTGGCCGATCACCCTCGGCGGAGACTGCGGTCCCAATCTCCAAGAATTCAAAGGTTTTTCCTTCCTCCGCTCCACCATCATCAATGGAGCCACGGCGGGTGCGCCCTATGTATTGGGCTTCGATGTATTGTACGAGCGCTACGGGGTGCAAAAGACCAACATGATGCAGGACAACCTCGACGAGTGGCACAGCCGCTACTGCGCCCAGGCTGAAAAAGCGGACATCTATGCAGTAGTGTACGATTGGCCGAAAAGTGACCTCGAAGAAGTGATCAATGGCATCACGGTCAAGAGTTACGGATTGAGTCCTTATTTGCGCCAAAATACCTTTGCTGCTTACTTGTACCGCTACGGTTGCACCGAAACCCTGCGTTACCTACAATACACCCGCGATGTGGAGCCCCATGTGACCAGCACCGACCCCTGGGAGGACCGGCCCAGCAATTTGGCCATCATCAATAGTTTGATTGTTCGGGGGCGCGATGAAATGATGCAATGTGCTTCCCACTACATCCGCTTGCGCTACGCTTTTCAAATCATTCGTTTGGCCCATTATTCCCGGCAGTACAACCGTACGATTGAATTGTACGACTGGTTGATGCCCAAAGTGGACAATGACCCCAGTTTGATCGAGTACTGGATTTTGGGGCATCGGGCGGGAGCATTGCAAGCCTTGGGGCGTTATCCCGAAGCAGCTTACAACTACGCCAAGGTATTTTTGCATTGCCCCAGCAAGCGGGAGTCGGCCCTACAAAGTTTCCGCATCCGCAGCGACGAAGAATGGAAAGCGACCTATACCTTGTGCCGAAATGACCAAGAGCGGGCCACGCTCTACGCCATGCGGGCCTACCTCGACCGCAGCCGGGCCCTTGAGGAGATGAACCTCATCTATGAGCTTGACCCCAAAACTGAGTACCTCGACGTGCTGCTGGTGCGGGAAATGCGGCGTTTGGAAAAACAGCTGCTGGGTTTGGAGTTCAATAAAAACCGCGAACAGAATCGACGTTACCATAAAATCCCCCAGCCCGGGATCGATGATTATTTGATTCAGGTACAAGAATTTGTAAAAAAAATCAATCTAGAGAAAAAAACGACCAATCCTGAACTCTGGGCCATCGCTGAGGGCTACCTGGAAATGGTTTCCGGTGATTTTTATGCCGCTATAAAATCTTTTGAGCGCATTGAAGACGGCATCAAAGACGAGGCATTACAGGAACAACTAAGCATTTTTAAACTGGGTGCTCAAATTGGAGCCTATCAGGAAGTAGACGATGACATGGAAGACGACATCGCCACGATGATGCGGAGCAATGAATTTTTTCTGCGTTTTCCATCCAAATTTGAGCCCTATACCCGCGATAAAATGGGCTGGTTGTACAAGCGCTACAACATGCCCGGCAAAGCCTTTTTGTCGTATTATCCCTTCCGCGATTTGCGGATCAATCCTCGGGAAACTGAGCTCAACGACCTCCTCGCTATGCTGCAACAACGGCGGCTCAACCGCATGGAACGCAATTTGCTCAAACAAGGCGATACCCTGCTGACCGTCAACGATGTCCACATGCTCAAAGCCACAGTTTTGTTGGATCAATATCAACTTGCTGCTTCTTTGGAGGAAATGAAAAAAATTGACCGCAATGCCTGGACCGATTATGGGGTGTGGGCACCCTTTGTGGAGCGTTTTCACGATTGTGTGAATTGTCCCATTCGGGATACGGTTACTTTTTTGAACCGGGGCGAAATCATCGAGCGGATGCTGGATTTGGAATACCGCGCCTTGGCCAATCGCCTCGAAGGTGGAGGCTTTTTTTACCAAATGGGACTGGCCTATTACAACATGAGTTATTTTGGTTCAGCCTGGCAGGTGATGGACAATTTTCGCAGCGGGAGTAGTTTGAAGCGGCGCAAAAATGCCCAGGATCCTAGCGTGGTACCCGATGAACGTTTTGCCCTCGGCAATCGGGAGCATTTTGATTGTACCCAGGCTTTGAATTACTTCAATATGGCCCGACAGTTTACGGGCAGCCGCGAACTGGCCGCCCGGGCTACCTTTATGGCGGCGCGCTGTGAACAGAATAATTTTTACTGGCGTGGCGGAACCCGCACGTACGAAAACTTCGCCATCCTAAAACGCGATTACGCCGATACCCAGTTTTATGCCCGGATTGTGGCCGAGTGCAAGTATTTTAAATTTTACACCGCCCGTTGATCTCAATTGTCTTTAAACACCTGATCGATTTCCTCGATCCGGAAGGTCAAGGTGCGTGGAGCATTGTAGGGCATTTGATTGTCCGTAGCAGTCAAAATGATGCGCTGATTATCAATTTGTTCACAATAAAAGGCACTCAGCATAAATTGGGGCCTCCGATTGGTGATTTTGGATTGCACAACGCCATGAATCAACTCGCCATTTGGCCCGATTCGAATCAATTTATAAGGTATTTCGGTGGGACTGTCTATTTGCGTTTGTAGAAAAAATGACGTGTCCCCTTTGATGAACAAATTGCCATCATATATTGCACCAAAAAAACCATACTTCATCCGAGGAATGATACTGATGTACTTGGCCTTGGCCTGGTCATCGAAGCGGATCAGCATATTTGCACCATTGTACGCGGCCAGTAGGTACATTTGCCCTTGAGGTTGAAAATAGAGTTTGAAGATGTTGTAATCAGAAAAGCTGGCGGTAGAAAAATTGTCTCCCAGCACTGAATCTTGGCGCGCCGCCCGTTCAGCGTTCTGGTACAAGGCTTTGGGAAAGGCGTCAATGTTTTGGGTATATACCGCTGTACCCAAAGGCATTTTTAAAGTATAAAGACTATTCTGCGTGGTAATGCCGATGCCGTAAAGGGTTTCATTGGCGGCCAACCCAAACTTGAGGCTGGTAAAATAAACCCCTTTGTCCAGTACAGTGCGCAGCACCCGGGCAGTGTCTATATCTTTGCGCAGGTGCAGGGCCATGTGCTCGATCAGGTTGGCTCTGATGACCGTTGCAGCGCCAATCCTGCCGGTGTAGTTTTCGGCAAAAAGAAAAAACTCACCATTGTTGCGAAGTGCGCAGTTGTTGATCAAAAAACGGTTGTTGAGATAAGCCAAGGTGTACTGCTTCGACCACTGTTTTTCCATCTTACGGTTAAAGACTTGCACATTGAGTCGCACCGAGTCTTCAGAATAGGCATAAATCCAGCTGTAAAACCCGATGTGGCTACTGTCAGGGGAAATGCAATACCCCAGGTAGCTCGAACTGCTACTGGGCCGGGGGGTTGCTACGGCGTCAATGAGTTGGCTGTGTTTTTCTTTGAGGCTTTTCGCGTCGAATTGCTGCAAAAGAAAATTGCTGCGGCCAGGCCCCGGATGGTAGACCGATGTCAGCAGGTTCAACGTGCCATTCCATGAAAATACATCTTTGACCTGGGCTTTGAAGGGACCTGTTTTTAGGGACACTAGCTTTTCGGCTTTGGTCGCAGAGATGCTCGAAATGCTTTGGAAGTACAATTGCAGCGGTGCCCCAGTGCTGCTCCAGTTTTGTTGAACGGTGACTACTTGTGTGCGGCTTACCGGGATAAGCCGACTAAAGATAAATACATTGGTATCCAACCGGGCTTGAGCCAGCGAAATGGAAATAAATCCCAAAATAGTGCAAAGTAGGACTAAAAGCTTCTTCATAAAATGCAGTTTAGCAACGCAGAAAAATTAAGTTCCCGACTTGGGTTTTGAATAGGAAGTCGAATGGTTCATTTCAAGTGAGCTTCCTATTCAAAAGCCTCTAAAAAAATCGGGAAGTAATTTTTTGCGCCATACTTAGGTGGTGAATTTAAGATTTGATTTGCAGTTCAACATCATCTTCTTTCGCAAAGAGACCATTTCAGACCCCAAACTGACAATTAGCTGGCTTACATTGCTAATAAATTTAAGGGTTGTTTTGTTTTATTCACAAAATATGCCTTGTTTTGCAAGATGAAAGCTAGGATTAGGGCGTTTCCTATTCCTAAGAGCATGTTAAACCTGCTCAAAGCTTGACTGGCGAGAGCGCCATCATGGTTACGAAACTATTCATTTTCAAATTAAACAGAAAAACATGCGTCTAGTACTCAACTTACTAGTAGTTGTTCTTGCGCTAGGTTCTATGCAATCTTGTGTTTCTAAGAAAAAGTTCGATGAACTGCTCGCCAGCAAAGAAGCAGCAGACAAGGCTTTGGCTGAAACACAGACAAAAGTAGCCAACCTGGAGAAAGAAAACACCGACCTGAAAGCCCAATTGGAAGCTGAAAAAGCTCGCTTGAACGGCGAAATCGCCAACTTGCGCAAAGATCTTGATGCCACTAAGGCTCAAATCAGCGCAGTTCAGCAAAAATTGGACATGAGTCAGGCTGAACTCACCAAAATCAAAAACGAGGTTAACGGAATTTTCTCTGCTTACAAAAGCAGCGGCTTGACTGCCGAAGAAAGAAATGGCCGTTTGTACCTGATGACCAGCGCACCAATGGACTATAAGACTGGCTCTTATGCGCTGTCTAAAGCACAACGTGATGCAGTTGCTCAATTGGCTACTACGCTGAAAAGCAACCCAAAGTTGAAAATTTTGGTTGAAGGTCACACCGATACTGACAAAGTACGTGGTGGTGGTGCTTACCAAGACAACTGGGAGCTTTCTTCCAAGCGTTCTTTGGCCATCTGCCGCGAATTGATCAAAAATGGTGTTAGCCCTGCACAAGTGGCTACTGTTGGCCGTGGCGATACCGTGCCTAAAGCTGACAACGCCACCAAGGAAGGCAAAGCTGCCAACCGCAGATCTGACGTAGTAGCGGATCCTGATATGGCGCCTCTGCTCCAAATCAGCAAGCAATAATCAGTATTCCTGATTGAGCTTAGGCAAAAAGAAAGCCGGATCGAAGTCATCTTCGATCCGGCTTTCTTTTTGCCCACACAAATTAATTGAGTTGGAACGGTGCGATCAACTGAAACGCGGGAATATCGACCTGAAACAGGTCTCCCGAATGAATGTTCTGCATCTCGTACGAACCCACCATCCGCCCCATGCCTGTGTGTAGATTACACCAGGATACGTATTGATGCGATTCATTAGGCTCCAGCACGGGCTGACGGCCAATGACTCCTTCTCCTTCTACCTCGCGTACAATGCCATCCGAATCAGTGATGACCCAATGGCGCCGCATGAGCTGTACGGTCATGTCGCTCAGGTTTTCAATGGTGATCCGGTAGGCATGGATGAACTTAGCCTCAACCGGATTGGAATAACTGGGTTGATAGAAAGTTTCTACCGATATTTTAATGCCGTTGGTGATGAGTGTGTCCATGACGTATGCTAGCTAGTATGGATAAATCGGCGAACGACCGTTTGGGCCTCGTCGAGTGCATCTTCCAAAACATCGTTAACCAGAATATGGTCAAATTTGTTTTCAAAGGTAAGCTCTTCTTCGGCTTTTGCCAAACGCTCGCGCAAGCTTTCCTCATTTTCTGTATTGCGTCGGCGCAATCTTTCAAATAAAGCTTCTTTCGAAGGTGGTTTTACAAAGATGGCCAATGACTGATCGGGGTGGGGGTAGGCCTTTTTTAGGTTGACCGCCCCTTTTACGTCAATGTCAAAAACGATGTGTTTACCTTCCGCCCACATTCGAGCCATTTCGCGGTGAAGCGTTCCGTAAAACCGATCGGGGTAAACCTCTTGCCATTCGGCAAAAGCATCTTCGGCAATCAGTTTTTTAAACTCGGCTACACCTATATAGTAGTAGTCTTCTCCTTCCACTTCATTTGGACGGCGTTCGCGGGTAGTAGCCGAGATGGAAAAAGCCAGCTCGGGTATGGTATTCAACAAATGCCGCACAATGGTCGTTTTCCCTGCCCCCGAGGGCGCAGTCAAGATGATGAGCTTACTCATTTTACAAACAATTAGCGACCTGCTCTTTGATTTTTTCCAATTCATCCTTCATCACGACCACCAGCCGTTGAATTTCAGATGAATAAGCCTTAGCCCCCAAGGTATTGATCTCCCGACCAATTTCCTGGCTGATGAAACTGAGTTTGCGGCCTTTCTGGGTGCCGGGCTGGCTGAGCTCTTCGATGAAGTACTTGCAATGTTGAGCCAGGCGTACTTTTTCTTCAGTGATGTCCAGTTTTTCGAGGTAATGAATGATTTCCTGCTCAAAGCGGTTTTCATCAATTTTTTCCTTGCCCAGTGATTCTTCCAGGTTCTGGTGCAAACGTTGGCGCATCCGTACCACCCGTTCACCTTCCAGGGGACCTACCTTTTCCAAGTTTTCCTGAATCAATACGATCCGGCTGCGCAATTCCTCTTTTAGGACATTGCCTTCAGATGCCCGAAACTGTTCGAATTGTTCGATGGCTTCTTTGATGGCCGAGTAGACATTCTCCCACTCTTTTTCTTCAATATCCTCGTTGGCACTGGAAACTACATTGGGCAAACGCAAAACTGCCTGCAACAAATCACCCGTTTCTACTTGCAACTCCGCGCTAAGCTGTCGCAACTCGACTACGTAGCGCTTGAATAGTGGGATGTTGAGCGCAAAACCGTCTTCACCCGTAGAAGAATTGATTTCCAGGCTAAAATCGATTTTTCCACGTTCCAGGCGTTCGGTCAAAATTTTCCGAATATCTGGTTCCTTTTCTTTGTAATGCTGGGGGGCTTTTAGTCGAAGGTCGGTGAATTTGCTGTTGAGCGACCGAATTTCTACAATAATCGTCTTGTCGAGGTAGTTGCGGCTTACCCTACCATAGCCAGTCATCGATAATAACATAGAGTTGAAAGTAGGCATTCCTCGTCCAAAGTCCGAGGGTGCTTGGTGAGCGGCAAAGATAATGAATTGAAAATTAAAGAAAACTAAAGAAATAAAAGCGCTTTTAGTTTTTAAATAAGGAAGAAAATTACGAAATTTGCCACTCGCTTTCCGAATAAGCCGGAAACATTTATAACTTACTATAAACCAAGTATATACCGATGAGAAAAGCTGATCTAGTTGCAGCAATATCTGAGAAGACAGGTGTACCAAAAGTTGATGTACTGGTAACGTTGGAGACTTTCTTCAAAGAAGTAAAAGGCTCTTTAGCCGAAGGGGAGAATGTGTACATTCGCGGGTTCGGTAGTTTTGTGATCAAAAGACGCGCTAAGAAAATTGGTCGCCACATCAAGAAAAATGTAGCGATTGAGATTCCTGAGCACTTTATTCCGTCTTTCAAGCCAGCAAAAGTGTTCGTTGAGCAAGTAAAAGCCAACGTAGACTCTTTGCCGAAAGACAACTACGAAGAGGACGAAGACGAAGATTAGCATCCAACCCAGCAGGGTTCCGTGGGCTCAAACCCAATGGTTCCTAGTCTGGCATAACCAGCACCGATGACAAAATTGCAATATGCTGTAATCGCAGCCGCTTTATTGCTGTTGCTGGTTCTCCGCTTCGGTTGTGAAACCAAAGCGCCAAATATGAAAGGCTTGGAAAAGTCCCGGTCTCTGGTTGCACAAAACACGGACATCAATGTGCTCCTCCCAGCTGCAAAGGATAGCCTCGCAGCGAATGACGTAGCACTGGTAGAAGCACTGGAGGATGAACTAGCCCGCCAAAGCAGCGATACCGCAAAAATCGCGGTATTCAAACGCCTGGCTGGAGAGTGGTATAGTTTGGGCAACGCGGTCATTTCTGGGCATTACGCCCAACAAATTGCCGAATTGCTCAATACTGAGGAAAGTTGGTCGATTGCCGGAACTACTTATGCCCTGGCATTGCCTGGGCTGAATGATCAGGTGGTACGAGACTTTGCGGCTTCACGTGCGACCAAAGCTTTTGAAAATGCCATCTCTATCAATCCTGAAGAGCTGTCGCATAAAATCAATCTGGCTTTGGTGTACACCGACAATCCACCGCAGGACAACCCAATGAAAGGTATTCTGATGCTCCGTGAATTGAACGACAGCAACCCCGACAATCCGGCAATTTTGGTGCAATTGGGACGTTTGGCTATGCGCACGAACCAATTTGATCGTGCCGTAGAGCGTTTGGGACGGGCTTTCGAACTCGATCCAAGCCTTACAGAAGCAGCCTGTATGCTTGCCGATGCGTATAATGCGTTAGGCGACAAGGCCAAAGCAAATTCGTTTGCAGAAAAATGTGCTCAGTAGAGACGCGCACGGTTGTGCGTCTGGGATTGAGACATTAGGAAATAAATTTATTCACCTTTAAAAGGTCATACTATGCCTTGCGGTAAAAAACGTAAAAGACATAAGATTGCCACGCACAAGCGCAAGAAGCGTCTGCGTAAGAATCGCCATAAGAAGAAGAACAGATAGTGAACAGTGCTGGAACGTATGGTATGCGGAGTCGAGGTTATTGAAATTAGCCTAACTCGTGTGCAATACGCAGCATGTTTCACTGATCAACTTATTTTTATAAAGTGGCTCCGGAATTTGTAGAGGGGCATTCCTTGCGGCATTAGTCACCAAGTTTGCCATCTGCCGGAAAAATCCAGATTATAGGTCATGTTGCCTATAATCTGGATTATGTGCATATGGCCTACTCAAAAGTTACAAATACGGCATTACCATTCTTATGTCCAGCTTGGACGGAACCGGTCAAGATAAGAGCAGTTGTGAGCTTTTTAATGTTGATGTGCATTTTTCGTCTATTTTTCAGCCCCAACAATACAGAAAAAAATTCCTCTTATTTTTGATTTCCACAAGAGCTAATGACCATAGGTACTGCCTAATTATTTTACTTTTACTCTTCTCCGCCGCCTTTGTACGCTCCTTGCAGTCCGGATCGCCTTAAATTGGCAGTCTGTGGAAAAAGATCTTATTATCAATTCAACTCCCACAGAAGTCGAAATTGCCCTTTTGGAAGATGGCAAACTGGTAGAAATACACTACCAGAAAACCAACAATAATTTCACCGTAGGTGATATTTTCCTGGGCAAAGTCCGGCGCTTGATGCCGGGACTTAATGCGGCTTTTGTAGACATTGGGCACAAAAAAGATGCCTTCTTACACTACACCGACTTAGGACCGAAACTCCGCTCCTTGTTGAAATTTACCCAACAAGTTTCCGGCGGACAATCCAACACCTTCAGTCTGGATAATTTTGCCATTGAACCGGAGATCAATAAAAATGGCAAAATCGATCAGGTGCTCAACAAGCGCCAAAATGTGCTTGTGCAAGTACTCAAAGAACCCATTTCCACGAAAGGCCCACGCCTGAGTTGCGAAATCACCATTCCTGGCCGTTACCTGGTCCTCACACCTTTCACCGACGTGGTGGCTGTTTCCAAAAAAATTGCCAACAACGAAGAACGCAAACGTTTGAAGGTGCTCATCGAAAGCATCAAGCCTAAAAACTTTGGCGTGATTGTGCGTACGGCAGCGGAAGGAAAAAAAGTAGCCGACCTGCACGAAGAACTCTCCTACATGCTGGAGAAGTGGGAGGAGATGTACAAATCCATGTACAAAACGGATGGCCCCGCCAAATTGCTGAGTGAGCTGGACAAAACTTCCAGTATCCTGCGCGATCTGCTAAGCGATTCCTTCAGCCGCATCGTGGTCAACGACAAGGAGTTGTACCTCAACATCAAGAGTTACCTGGGCTCCATAGCTCCAGATCAAGTCAACATCGTGAGCCACTACAAAGGCACCAAGTCGATTTTTGAAACCCATGGGGTCACCCGCCAGATTCAGGCATCTTTTGGCAAAACGGCTACCATGTCCAGCGGAGCTTACCTGGTGATCGAATCTACGGAAGCCATGCACGTCATCGACGTGAACAGTGGGCACAAAATGTCCAGCACCAACGCCGAAGAGGCAGTGTCGAAGGTGAACATGGAAGCGGTGGAAGAGATTGCTCGCCAGCTGCGCCTACGCGACATCGGGGGCATCATTATCGTCGACTTCATCGACATGAAAAATCTGGAATACCGGAAGGATTTGGTCAAGGAGATGAAGAACGCCATGAAAAAAGACCGGGCGCAACACACCATTTTGCCACTGAGCAAATTTGGGTTGATGCAAATCACCCGCCAGCGGGTTCGGCCTGAGGTGAAAATCGATACGACCGAGGTTTGTCCTACTTGTGATGGCACCGGCAAAACGAATGCTTCCATCCTTATGGTGACCGACATTGAACGCGATTTGGCATACATCCAGTCTGCCCATCCCAAGTCAAAGATCAAGCTGGTGGTACACCCGTACCTACAGGCTTACCTGACCAAGGGCTGGTTCAGCAGTTTCCAATGGAAGTGGTTCAAACAATACTTCCGGCGCGTCGAGATTGCTGCGGATGGCACCTACCACCTAGGAAAATACCGCTTCTTCGACGACAACGACGACGAGATCAGGCTGAATGCCATGTGATGTGAGCATCCTTATTCCCACGAATGAATTCATGGGTTATTAGCCTACGAATTCATTCATGGGTTATTGGCCCACGAATGAATTCGTGGGTTATGGGGGAGGATTCTGGGGCAACCTGGAATCCTCTTTCTGTTTGGGCCATGGGGCAACCACAGCCGGTACGGCAGGACTGGAGGCCAAGCATCAAAAGGGCGATGACTAAACTCCAGATTAAGCGTGGGTAGGTGCTTTGCTTGGTCACGAGGTTGTTTTTATTTATTCCAACTTAAATCCTTCCTGTTCAATGTAGGCTGCTACATTGACCGTAACATCTTCAAAAAGCGTCACATCTTTATTCCAGTCATCCATCTGCCAGGGCTCGTCCGGCAAGGCAACGAAGACTTTTTTGCTTTTGGTAAAAACCCAGATTACTTTTTCCACCCCATTTTTGAAGAGGTTTTCAACCTTGTGGATAACGTACTCCTGGAATAAGTCCGAATTGCGATCTGGCAATTCTACATTGACGTCAATTTCGATGACCACTTTAGGTGCTACGGTAACGTAACGAGGAGTGATTTTGTCGGGAGTTAACTGGGCACGATCAAAGATGACTACATCTAAACCCATATTGTTACGCACACTAGCGTGGAAACCCAATTCCCCACTACCTACTCTATATTTTTTCTGATCCAGTCCAGCTTTTAAAACATCATACATATATAGTTTCAAAAAATATTGCAAGCCACTATCTCCCATAATTTCATCTAATTTTTTTTGCTTGTTTAAAACCTGACGAAAGCCTGGATAATAAAACTCTATCCCATCTATCGTTTCCCGTACGAGATAGGCTGGAATTTTGCGGCGTTTCGTTTTGATTTTGGTTTCCGTGGGCGCGGAAACAGCTGCTGAAATCATGCGCACTTTTTTTCAAATATAGTTAGATTCAGGGGAAAAGGCAATAGTGGGAGGATTTTAGAGCAAGGTTGAAAATGGTTAACGCCCTTTAATACTACGGCTTCGGACAAGCCAAATTCCCAAAATACCTGACTATCCCAATCTGTATAAACACCAAATTGTCTTTGTTGCTGCTGTTGCCACGTTGAGAACCTTCTTTGCCCAATTGGCTGCTGTCGACCCCCGGAATCATGATGGAACGATCGGAAAGTGCAGCGGCTACTTCGCCCCGACTGCGCAGGATGTCTTTTCTATCGGCATAAACCGTACTTACGTCATCAATGTAATCGGTAAAGGCGGCACGGGCACCCAACTCCAGGTTGAGGCTCCAGGTTTTGCTCACGTCAATTTTCAATCCACCGCCGTATACAAAACTGCCACTCACGCTGTAGTATTCTTCTCCTTTGAACTGACCTTCGGTACCCAACTCGCGCAAGTTGTAACGGGCACCATTCAAGTCCGCCGTTGGATTGAAGGAAAAGGCTGAAAAACCTGCAAAAAGGTAAGGCGTGAAAAATTCCGAGCGGCTGCCATGTACATAAGGCAAAAAGTTGATCTCCAGTTGGCCACTGACATCAAAGACTTCCGAGCGAAAACTGAGGTTACGCGCCTTTTCAAAGGGGTTTCTCGAACGGGCATCATCACCGCTGACGATACCGTAGCCACCACCCATTTTGAAACAGATGCGATTGTCGAAATTGTATCGGGCAATGATCCCTCCGGCTGGCCGGGGATCACCCAGGTTGTAGCTGGTATTCAGGTCGCCAAAATAATAGGCTGTTCCTAGCCAAACACCGGCTTCCCAGCCCTTTTGGGCCCACGTTTTCACCAGAACCAAGCTGAAAATAACCACAAAAACAATCCGCAAAAACGGCTTTCCACTCAGAATCATCGTATGCACAGTCTTAATTTTGCATTAGGAACGATAAAAATTGGCGCAAAGGTACAGTCTCTGGTATTTTTTTCGCTACAAGGTGCTCATTATCTGTTGAATTTTTCATCATCACACACCTCAAACCGCTCCGCCGATACCATCCGAATCCACACCTCCTGCCCCGGAAGATAATCCGCAATCACTTTCGCAGGCTGCGGCATCTGCAACTCATTGTCCCCCAATTGCACCCGAATCAGCCCATTTTGCGGCGCCAACCAGATGGCCCGCAGCAACAAACCCTCCGGCTTCGTTTCGGGAGTCAAATTTTCATCAATGATCTTTCCTTTTTCCAATACCAGTACCCGATCGGCCAGGCGCTGAATTTCTTCCGGGTGGTGACTGATCAAAAGTGTGGTCAGCGCATAACGCTCATGAAGCAGGCGGATAAACACTTGCAAATGCTCCCGCATCTGCGTATCCAGAGCTGAAAGGGGTTCGTCGAGCAACAACAATTTGGGACGACGTACAAGGGCACGGGCCAGAGCAACTCTTTGTTGTTGACCACCAGACAATTCCCGAGGATAAGCTTTTTTCAGTTCCTGCAAATCCATGACCTCCAACAACTCCTCAATCAAAGTCTGATTTTCGGTTTTAGGCAAAGCAAACTGCAAGTTTTGCAACACACTCATGTTGGGAAAAAGCGCATAATCCTGAAATACCACCCCAATCGAACGTTGTTGGGGGGCTAAAAAAATACCTTTTGCGGAATCCTGCCACAGCTCACCTTGCACCGTCAAACGTCCTTTTGCCCTTTTTTCCAGACCCGCCAGGATGCGCAGAATGGTCGTTTTGCCACTGCCCGATGGCCCAGTCAAAGCCAGCAGTTCCTTTTCGTAAAACTGTAAGTCGACCTCCAGGTGGAAGGAGCGCTGGGAGTCCTTGAGCTCTAGGCTACAATTGAGGCTGCTTATCGAGTGATCCATTAGACTTGTTTTAACAGGAGACTGCTTGGCTCAAAAATGGTCTTTTTTCCCTGCTTTTCGTTTATTTTCTCGTCCGTAGCGCTGCTACGCACTCAAAAATAAGCCTCAATCAGGAAAAAAATCCCTTATTTTTGATCTCAAGCGCTCCCGTTAAAACAAGTCTATTTGTGAGCGGCGATTGAAACGGAAAAATAGCACCAAAAAAACAAAAGTAAGCACGACCATGCTGAGAGCATACTGATTGGCAGCCGCAAAATTGAGCGCTTCCACCTCGTCGTAGATGGCAATCGACGCGACCCGCGTAACCGAAGGAATATTGCCCCCAATCATCAATACCACTCCAAACTCCCCTACTGTATGCGCAAACGACAACACGATCCCACTCAGTAAGGCCGGGCGAATGTTGGGCAAGAGCACCCGCCACAAGGTGACCCAGGTCGATTTGCCCAAGGTATAAGAAGCCTCCGCCAAATGTGGCGGCAAGTGTTCAAATCCCGATTGCAGGGGTTGTACCATAAAGGGAAAACTGTAAATGACCGAGCCCAACACCAGGCCCTCAAAGGTAAACACCAAGCGGATGTCCAGGTTGTTTTGCAACCACTCCCCCAAAGCGCTATTGGGACTAAAAGCAATCAGCAAATAAAACCCGATCACCGTAGGTGGCAATACCAATGGCAAACTAACCAGCGCCTCAAAAACAGGTTTTAAAAAACTGCGGGTATACGCCAAACGGTAGGCAATGGGAATGCCCAAAACCAGCAAAATTGCAGTCGTAACGCCCGCCAGGCGCAGTGTGAGCAATAAGGTATTGAAAAAATCCATTTGCCAGAAATACATTTAGGTGTTCAAATTAGGGGCTTTTGGGAAAAATACAGTGGGTTTGCTCAAGTATTTTCCCAAGCCTTGTTACCTTGATCTATTAAAACATTAAAAACCGAGATCCAATGTCCAACCTACTCAGATTATGCGCTTGCCTGATTTTGGCAATCGCTTTTGTGGCTTGCCAGCCTAAAGCCAAACCAAGCACCGAGGAAGAAACCAGCACAGAAGGAGAATTCACAGTTGAAGACGGGACTACTTGTTACCTCTTCACCGAAGGTCAAGACTCTACTTACCTGACTTTAACCGTTGAAGGGACAAAAGTGACAGGATACATGGCCTGGGAACCCTGGGAAAAAGATGGTGCCCGTGGCGACCTTTCTGGCACTCTAGATGGCAACAAAGTGACCGCCGACTGGGATTACGTGATTGAGGGAAGTGAACAAGCTGAAGAAAAAATCTTCATCATTGAAGCCGATGCAGTTGGCGAAATGACCGGAGAGCTTACCGAAGGCCCTGGTGGGAAACTGGTGCTAAAAGATCCCGCGAATGCGAAGATTGGGACCTATCTGGGGAAGGTGGAATGCAAGTAAAGGTTGAGAAAGTTGAGGGGTTGAGAAGGTTGAGAAGTTGAGGCTACCGCAGCGACATACACACTTTCACACGCACACATCACACCCACACCCATTCTTGCGGTAGCCTCAACTTCTCAACCCCTCAACTTCTCAACTAATTGAACTGATCCAAACAGTCAATTACTGCCTTCAACGTCACAAACATCGGCTCGCGGCCTTCTTTCGTAACCGGAGTATCGTCATCGTCGAGTAGCGCGTCCTCGACAAAAGCCAACAAATCTTCTTGTTTGGTGGCCTCAAAGAAAGGATCAAGCCGATCCCGGAATTTTTTACCCACACTGGCTTCCAAAGATTCCCAGCTGGCCTCTTCGACATCGGAAATGGCCGAGGCAGGGATTGGATTGATTTTTTCAACCTTCATCCGCACTGCTTCCCAGATGATCAGGAGCAGGTACAAGAGGAAATCCTTCTCGTCTTCATTAAAAGTCGCCTCGTCTTCTGCAAACAGATAAGACATCAGTTCAGCTTGTTGGCTTTCGATAGCTGCCAGCGCAGCATCGTAACGCTCATCAGAATCACTGATGGCGTCAATGGCGAGGTCGATGGTTTTTTCGTCTATAAAAATCATGGTCGAGTGTGTTCAAAGATTCAGCAATGAGCTTAGCTTTACAAATGGTTTTTACCCTGCAAATAAAGTCAAAAGCCTCAAGCTTTACAAATCAGGTATTGATAAAGCTGGCCTCAAGCGCTCAACCCAATAAAAATATCGCCGGCCGTTTGTGCAAATCCGCCGGAGGATTCCGCTTCCATTCTTCTACTTTCCGGGTTACAATGTATTCGCTGGGCAGGGTCAAATCCACGGCAATACACAAACGCGTTTGGGGTGCCAGGTGCTGAAGCACTGCGGTCACAATCTGTTGATTGCGGTAAGGTGCTTCAATAAAAATCTGGGTGCATTGATCGCGTTCGACCAATTGTTCCAGGCGTTTGAGCTGCTGCCCTAGGTCTTGTTTTTTGGCACTCAAATACCCTTGAAAACAAAACTTTTGGCCATTCATCCCCGACCCCATCAGCGCCAGCAAAATGGAAGAAGGTCCCACGAGTGGCAGCACCTGAATGCCCTGTCGGTGTGCGAGTTCGACTACTGCCGCGCCCGGATCAGCTACTCCCGGGCAGCCCGCCTCCGACATCAGCCCGATATTCCGACCACTCAGTGCTGGTGCTAAAAAGGAACGGTACTCCGCCTCTTTGGTGTGTTCGCTGAGCTCTACCATCTCCAATTCTGGCAGTGGGCGGGGATGTTGGGCGGCCTTGATGAAATGCCGGGCGGTTTTGGCCCGCTCCACAATAAAATAGTCCAACTGCCAAAGGCATTCTTTGACGTATTGAGGAATGGTATGGTGGGCTGTTTCGCCCAAGGGCACCGGGATCAAATACAGTTTGCCAGTTTGTTGCATCGTTAAGTGGTTGGCATTGAAAGCCGAAGTTGTGCTTGTTTTACCCGGGGGTTCATCAATGTAAACCATAAAGGGGGAAACAAAGCAATGATGATGGAAGTAGGATAACCAAAGGGCAATTGTGGACTTTCGTCAAAATGCCGCAAAATTTGATACTTGCGGCTTGCCTTGAAATGGTGATCCGAATGTCGGGTCAATTCGTACAAAAAAATGCGCCCCAACTCGTGGTCCGAATTCCAGGAATGCCAGGCCTGAACCGGTTCGGGGCGGCCATTGGCCAATGTTTTTCGGCGCAAGCCGTAATGCTCGATGTAATTGACTGATTCCAGCAACAAAAAACCAAATACCGCTACAGCCAGGGCATACCCCAGCATCCACCAGGCGTAAACCAACCCAATACAGAGCAAATACCCCAGTTGGATTACCTGAAAGCGCAGCATTTCGTTTTGCCAGGAAAACCAGGACAAGCCCATTTTTTGTAAACGTTCAGCCTCCAGTTTCCAGGCATTGCGCCAGGAGCCCAGTACCGAACGCAGCCAGAAAGTATAGATGTTTTCGCCAAAACGCGCCGAAGCGGGATCAGCATCTGTACTCACGTGTTTGTGGTGGCCCCGGTTGTGTTCGATAAAAAAATGCATGTACAGGCCGCTCAGTAGTAAAATTTTGGCCATCGTTTGTTCGCTCTTTTTGCTGCGGTGCCCCAACTCATGGGCGACATTGATGCCAATGGTGCCTACAATCAGGCCCACACTACAAGTCATTCCTATCAATTCATAGGTTGCGCTGTTCCCCGCAAAGACCTGCTGAAAATACACATGTAAAATGTAGTACAGCAACGGAACATTGAGGTACAACATGAGGTCAAAAAACCACATGCTGAGTTTTTGTTCTTCTTCCTGCGGGGACAAATTGCGTTCGGAAGCCGGACTAATCAATTCCGCCAATGGAATGAACACAAAGCCGACATAGATCCCTGCAAAAGACCAATGGCCTTGCTCATGCAAGCCCCAAAGGGTCGCCAAAGGAGCAGAATAAGCAATCAGGTACTTCAAATCATTCCATTTCATCGGTAAAAGTTTTTGCTGTGCATTCAATGACATAGTTCCTCAAGAACTCCCAAACATTTAATTATTTTTGCCTCCTCAAAACTGAAAACTTGAAACTGTGTTAGAGTTGAGGAGTTGAGAGATTGAGAAGTTGAGGCTACCGCAGCGATTTTGACAAGATCGCGTCTAAGTCACTGCGGAAGCCTCAACTTCTCAACTTTCTCAACCCTTCAACTCCTCAACAACAAAGATATGAGCAAGAAATTTTTTACCCTAACGGTGAAAGAAATCCGCCCGGAGACTGCCGATGCCGTTACGGTAGCATTTGGCATTCCCGAAGATATAAAATCTGAGTTTGGGTACCAAGCAGGTCAATACCTTACTTTGAAATTTTCCATCAATGGCAAAGAAGTGCGCCGCGCGTACTCCATGTCTAGCAGCCCTTTGGAAAGCGACATTGCGGTAACGGTAAAGAGAGTAAAAAAAGGGCTGGTTTCCAATTATATCGCCGACAAACTCGCGGTAGGAGACAAAGTGGAAGTGATGCAACCCGATGGCCGTTTTACGCCCAATCTTGATGGGGATCAGCGCAAAACGTACTACCTCTTTGGTGCAGGCAGTGGCATTACACCCTTGATGGCCATCCTGAAAACCATCCTGGAAGAAGAACCCCAAAGTAAGGTACACCTCTTGTATGGCAACCGCAGCGAAGAGTCGATTTTGTTTTACGACCAGCTCGAACAATTGCAAAAACGTTACGACGGTCAATTGAGCGTGACCCATACCCTCAGCCAACCCAAACGGGAAAAGCCCAAAGGACTTTCGGGGCTTTTTGCCAAAGGCACCGTTTCCTGGGAAGGTTTGACCGGTCGGGTTGACAGCGCTTTGATCAATCGTTTTTTGTTGGAAAACGCCAGCAATACCCGCGAAGTCGAGTATTTCATCTGTGGCCCTGGCCCAATGATCAATGTGGTGGAACACGCTTTGCACCAACAAAACATTGATAAAAAACACATCCACGTTGAGCATTTTACCACCAATCTTGATCCCGATGCGCCTCAGGTAAGTGGCGTAAGTGGGGCTCAGGTCATTGCGGTACTCAATGGGCAAACCCATACCGTTGCCGTTGCATCAAACAAAACCATTCTGGATGCAATGCTGGATCAAAAACTCGATCCACCTTATTCCTGTACTTCCGGTGCTTGCTCCAGTTGTATGGCCAAGGTGCTGAAAGGTTCAGTAAAAATGGACGCTTGTTATGCCTTGGACGATGAGGAAGTAAGCAAAGGATTTATTCTGACTTGTCAGTCGCATCCTACTTCTGCGGAAGTGGAAATCACCTATGACGTTTAAAAAAGCTCTAAAGGGCAAAAAAACAATGTATGCCTTTTTACACCTATATCCTGGCGCTATTCCTGTGGCTGTGGCTCGGTCAATCCGGGCTACAGGCGCAGGATACCAGGCGTATCGGCGTAAATGACCAGCAACACTTCCCACATTATGCCCCAGTACTGAGTCCCGATGGCAGCCTGCTGTTGTACAGTGAAGTAGGCAATCACGCCAATTTCGGGCGATCCGATCTGGCGGATATTTGGATTTGCCAAAACGTGAGTGAAAATCAATGGAGTCGGCCCGTCAATGCCGGAATGCCCATCAATTCAGACCAAAACGATCAATGTCTGGCCATCAATCTGGATGAAAATGAGCTCTACTTGTTGATGGAAGACGAAGCGGGAAAAAAAAACATCGCCCAATCAAAACTCAATTTCCGCAGTTGGTCTACCCCTCAAACCATGCAAATTGAGCCTTGGGATTCGGCCTTCCAGATTCAGCACGGTTTTGTCAGCAATGATGGCCAAACCTTATTGCTGTGCCTGAGCCATCCCGATAGCACCCGCCGTCGAAGCGATATTTATGTGGCTCAACGTGAAGGGGATCTGTTGTGGAAAAACCTACAACGCCTGGGTTCCATCATCAATACTCCTGGGCAGGAGCGCAGCGCTTTTTTGGCGGCGGATGGCCAAACCCTCTATTTTTCTTCCAGCGGTCACAAAGGTTTTGGAGGGCTGGACTTGTTCATGAGTCGCCGAGTCTCCAATTCCTGGACAGAATGGAGTATTCCGGTAAACTTGGGCTCAAATTTCAATTCTGAACACGATGAATGGGGTTTTTATACTTCCGTAATCGGTGAAAAAGCCTGGTGGACCCGAACGGAGGCCCAAATCCCCCGGATTCTGAGTGGCAATATTCCTGGTTCTTTAAGGGCTCAGGCGGTTATTTTGGTCAAAGGCCAAGTCTATCTGCCGCAATCCAAAAACCCGGCCAGTAATGTTACGGTGAGCTTGAACTACTTTGACCCCCTACGCAATACTCGGGTACTCAGGCAAAGCATCAGCAACCTGCAAGGAAAATATCAATTGCTTTTGCCCCGCAACCCCGAGATGACCATCAACGCCCTGTCTGGACAGTTTTTTTCGCCTACCTACAATTTGCTGCGCAAAGGGCCTGCCGCCATTGAACGGGAAGACGGCGAGGACATGATAGATGCGAACCCTACTTATCGACAGGTAGAGCAAGAAATTGAAGCACTACAATTGGCGTACAATCAGAATCTGGTGGCCATCAAAAACCTGAATAAAGAGCGGCAAAGGTATGTAACTTCAATTTTGCAGCAATGGGAGGATACCGCCTCCATTAGTTTCAAAACGTTGGAATCCGGGCTAAATAAACTACGTGGAGACTACGCGAAAGCGCAAAAACAGCAAGCCTCGTTGAAATTTCACGATGGCGCACTCAAACCCAACGATCCGTCGAGCCCCATTGAAACCTTTATTCCCACCGTTTTTGAAGATTTTGTCCGCCTCATTGAAATCCAGCAACGCTGGGAAATTTTACCTGCCACCGCCCAGTCACTCATTCTACAAATGTTGACTGAGGAGGTCAAAAGGAAAGACAAACAGGTCAAAGCAGATGAAAGAGCCATCTGGCGGGAACAAAAAGAACAAATCCTGAAAAACCCCACCTTGTTGTTGTTGCCAGAAGCTGATCTGGCCAAGTGGCAAGGGGTTTTTAGTCCTTGTTTTGAATGGCAGGAGGAGATTTCTCGTGAAATTTCCAATTACATTTTGCAAAAAAACCAAAACGATCTGACTACCCAGATCAAAACGGATGTGCGCAACTACTTGCGAACCCTGCTGGATATGCGGATGCTTGCAGCGCAATCGGCAGCAATGAATCAGCAAATTCGCATTAAAATAGAAGGTCAATTGCGGATCGAACGTGGGTTTCAATATCGCCCATCTACCCGTCCGGCTTCAGAATTAACCACGATGTTGGACACCTTCATGGTCATTGCTGCCAATGAACTGGATCAGGACATCCAGCTTTTTGACCCCATTGTAGAAAAAACCATTGTGTTGGAAAACATTGTGTTCCTGCCCAATCAAAGTGAATTGGATTCCTCGGCTTACGCGGAGATACACCGCATGGCAGCCTTTTTGAAGGAAAATCCCGATCTGGCCATCGAGATCGTAGCGCATACGAATAATCATTGTACCTACAATTTCGCTACAGAACTGACCAATCGCCGGGCAGAAAGAATTGCCGAATTGCTGGTGCTGGATCAGGTGCCGATGGAACGGATTCGGGCGCGAGGCTCTGGCAAAGAGCAACCCATTGCCACCAACAGCTCTCCGGCGGGAAGGCTGGCCAATCAGCGGGTGGAGATTGTGTTTATTGATCAGTGAAGTTGAGTCTCTCAACGACCGAGACGAAGTATTATCAAATTAAATAGGCAAAAGTTTATAAATAGCTATAAAGCCAGACTAAAACGACCAGCGGCGTTAGCCGCGAAACGTCTGTAGCATCCAGGGCCCCATAAGCCTTAAGGTGCGTAGCACCGAAACAATCACGAGGTTCCGGTGCTACGCACCTTAAAATTCCCCCTCCGTTCCCTTTGCTACAGACGTTTCGCGGCTAGCGCCGCTGTTCGTAAACATAAAATGATAGCTTTCAGCTAAACATTTCAGCCATCGCTCTATTTTTTCAAAGTCCCCAAATACTCCACCAAATCCCGGATCTCCCGCTTGGACAGCGATGCGCCCACCGGAGGCATACTCGATGGCGTGTTGTCGCGGGAGGCAATGCGCGACACCGGAATCACCAGCGGTTCGGCATTGGTCACATTCAGGGTAACTGCTTCTTCGGTTTCTTTGAGCAAGGTGCCAAAGATTTCCTGGCCGTCTTTCAACTTGAGGGTTACGGTACCAAAGCCCGGCGATAATCTGGCGCTCGGTTCGATCAAGGCCTGTAACAATTGCTCGCGGGTCAGGGTGCTACCAATCTCGGTGAGCGAAGGCCCGGCGGTGCCGCCTACTCCACGTATGGCATGGCAACGCGTACATTGTGCGGTGGCGTTGTTGTTGAAGATGTTGCGCCCCTGGGCCCAGTTGCCCCCATAGAGTGCTTCCGCAAAATCATCCATCAACGTTGTTCCCGGCTTTAAGGCGGCCATTTTGGCTTTCAAACTGGCTGAACCCGTTGCGTCGATGGCTTCTTTTAGCTCCAGGCGTAGGTTGGGCGACAGTTTTTTGTCTTCCATCTGTTGGACCAAATCAGCGAGAATCGTTTCGGTTTTCGCCAAATCCAATTTGCCCATTACCGTCAACAATTGCTGTTGTTCGCGGGTGCTGCCTTTGCCAAAAACGGCTTGTACGATGGCGGGTAAACTGGCTTTGGTTACGTTGCTGTTGTTCAACAAGCCCAGTGCAACGGTGCGCAGGCTCTCTTCCTTGTCTTCCATACCCGCTTTGATGGCGGTATCAATCTCTTTGTATTTCAACAGATTCAAGGCAGGCAATACGGCAGCCCGCACTTTGACATTGCTGTTGGTGTTGTAAATTTTCGCCAGTGCATCGTTGGCGTCACTCAATTCCAGGTTGGCCAACATGCCCGCTACCGCAATCAGGGTTTCAGGGTTGGTTTGTTCCAGGAAGCTGTTGACAAAAGGTTTGATCTTCGTCCGGGCCAGATTGGCATCGCGATCCAGTTTACCCCGGTAACGGCCATCCACCCGGTCGGTCAGCGAAGGACTGCCCCAGGAGCCGATGGTAGCCAGCGCTTCGGCTTTGATGACGTCAGTGATGTCGGTACGATTGGCAAAAGCAATCAGAAGATCCAATTCGGTGGCGCTCCCTACCCGCAAGGCTGCGTTGATGGCGCGGCGCAAAAGTGGCTCAGCCGTAAATCGTTTTTCCTTCAAGGTAGCCGCCAGTGCAGGCAATGCTGCGGGGATCGACAAATCGTCGTTGATGGCCCGGGCCGCTTCGGTTACGATGTACTCGTCGGAATCATTTAGGAATAGGGCAACCTTTTCACTTTTTAGTTTTCTTAAAACCAACACTGCGGCAGTGCGCAGTGCCTTGCTTGGGTTATTGGCCAGAGCGATCACTGGTTCAGCCTGACCTATGCGCGACAAGGCCAATACCGCTGCGTGGCGAATGTAGAGGTCTTCATCGTTGTTGTCTTTCAACTGCGCGATCAAGGGTTCAACGGCTGGTGCGTAGGCCAATTGGCCGAGGGCTTCGGCACTGTAAAAACGTACCCGTGGGTTTTCATGCTTCAAGAGTGGAAGCAATTCTGGGCCTGCCGCAGCAATTTTGGCATCGCCCAACATCTTGATGGCCTGGACGATGATTTCGGAGTCGGCATCTTTCAGCAGCGGCAACAATTGTGCGCCTTGTTTTTGATCTGCCCGAGCAAACTGCCCTACACCCCAAATGCCGTGCACACGAGCCAATTGATTGGTGCGTTGAGCAATGGCTTGCTGCAAAACCGGCAAACCTTTGCTGCCCCGGCGCACCAATTCAGATTGGGCTCTTTGGCGGATACGCATGTCGCTATACCCCAGCAACTCCAACAATTTGGCAGTTGCCTGGGCGCTGTAGTCCAACTCCATCAAACCTTTGGTCATCTTGCGCTCAGCCGCTAGGTCATTTTTATCGGCAGTAACGTCGAGTTTCCAAACCCGGCCAAGGTTTTTGGTGCCCCAGCCATTCACCCAGTCGGCAATGTACAAGGCACCGTCGGGGCCAAATTCGATGCCCGTAGGCAGAATGCCATTGACCACATTGGTTTCACTTTTCAATTCAAACGTGGCACCCTTGGGCTTCAAGTCAAAAGCCCAGATGGGCGAGCGGGTGGGCGTACCGACGAATTCCACCAAGAAAAATTTGTTTTTCCAGGCCGAGCCCAAAGCGGTGCCGGGGTTGTAGACCATACCCGTTGGGCCGTTGTGGTAGTTCATGATCGGAGGGATGATGTAGGCAGCCTGGCCTTCCCAGCGCGGCTTGTACAGTTTTTCGTCCATCCATACGTTGTAGCGGTTGTTTTTGGGGTCGGTGTATTTGCCGTACTGCCAGTTGGAGCGCCAGCCAGCATCCGAACCTTCCACGACGTGCACGAGGCGTTCACTTTCGCCGGGATGGTCACCGTCGTTGTCGGAAGAAATGAGGTTGCCGTACTCGTCAAAGGCAAACTCGTGGGTGTTTCGCAAACCAGTGGCAAAAATTTCAAAGTCGCTGCCGTCGGGGTTACAACGGGCAATGGTGCCGGAGTTGGGGTTGGGCCATTTTTTGCCATCCACCGTAGTGACGTTGGAGCCAATGTCGCCAATGTTCCAATAGATGCGTCCATCGGGGCCTTCGGTTACGCCAGACATGCCGTGTCCGCTAAACCCGATGTGTACGGCATACCCCGTAGCGAGGGAGGTTTTTTTGCCCAATACGCCGTTTTTGTATTGTATTTTCCACAAATCTGGAGCAATGGCTACATAGACATTGTCTCTTGCCACCATGATACCGCCCGCTACGTCGGTCACTTCATCGTGAAAATCGTTGAGGATGCGGGTCGATTTGTCGGCCATGCCATCGCCGTCGCTGTCTTCGAGGCGCCAGATCTCATCGCGCTCAACGGCGAGGTCCTTCCAGTCGTGGGAGCCGTCGCTGTTGAGGTCTTTGAGCCATTCGTTTTCTTTGCTGCGCTCGGGAGCGAAGGTTTTGTGCAAAAATGCCCGCCGGTCTTCCACACTTTGCAGGCCGATCGACTCGGTCATCCAGTCGCGGTGGCCCCGGATGTCGAATTCCGAGTTTTTCTGGCGATTGGTCCGCGTGAGGTACACGCGCCCGAGGTGGTCAACGTCCATGGCCACCGGATCGGGTGCCAGGGAGTCAGTGGCCCACAGGCTAAGTTGAACCCCATCTGCTAGTTTGATGGTGGTTTTATCCTTCAGTTCCAGGGCCTTTTGTTGGGCTCTGGCCGAAGTTTCTTGCACACTGATGGTATCCGGCAGTTTCATGCAGGAGATGACCAGCAGGGTGAGTACGCCCAAAAGGGGGATTTTTTTTCTAAATGTTTTTCTGAATGCCATAGTCAAATTGTTTGGAACATAGATAGCTGATGTAAGAGAGGTAAATTTAGGAGATTTTGAAGCTATGTGGGGCGAGAATAATTGTAAAAAAGACAAAAATCTGCGGTGGGGTGTGGTTGGAGGAGTTTTGAGGATGAAAGGCGTTCATCTATCTTGTTTAGCTTAAAAAATTGAGCGTAATGAGCAGAATAATGATCAAAATTCCGACGAGTGCGGCAATGAATAAATAATCAGCGGTAGTTTCAAAGCGCTTTTCTTTTTTTTCGCTACTGGTACGAATAGAGCTGAATGAAAAAATGCAGGATAAAGTGAGTAGCATGGCCACCACAGCTGTCAATTCATCAATGAGGTGATTTTCAATCTGATTTGAGAGGTGGAGAGAGGTGATCACAACCAGGCAAAAGCCCAGGAGGTTTCCAGCTGTACTTAAAATGTGTTGGGAGGTATTGTTCGCCATATTACAAATTTAGTCTTTTTTAATTGCAATGTAAATCGGTTGATCTCCTTTGTGGCTACTCCCCAATTGGTCGGTCAATTTCTGTATTTTTCTTTTTTCCTAAAAACAAAACCTGATCTACTAAAGCTAACCGTTTCTGGTGAACTTTGAGGATAGGCATTAACGTAATCGAATCCAAGTTTGGACATGGTATTCAGTAAATCGGTTTGATTCCTGATGCCCAGGTACTTATTTTCTTCCAACACGTCTCGCAAATCGGTGAGCACTTTCTCATAATCAGATTTTTTGGATTGAATAGCAATTCCTATTGTTCCGCCTGCAATTGAAGTAAAATTGTCACAATTAATGACAATGTATTCAGGAAGCTTCTCTATTTTAATTGCTTTATCACCCACTGCTAACTGCTGCGCAGACAAGCTTGTTACAAACATTATTGCGCCAATGGTTATGATTTTTTTTAGACTTTTCATTGTTAGGTTTTTCCTTTTAAACTTCAAAACAGCTTCCTTGGTTCATGGCAGGCTTTAACGCTGCTAATGTATCGGAGTTGGCGATCGCCAACAAGATGATTTTGGGTTTGGGGTTATAGGAGGTGTTGACCACTGCTTTCAGTCCTCATCCCGGGTTGGCTCTATAATTCATCGTAAGTTTTTATTTTTACTTTCTGTCTGTCCGCTACAACGACTCCAAAATGATTTCCAACATTTGAGTGTATTCTTTCAAATTTTCCTAGAGAAAGCATTTTATTGTTTATCCTTTTCCCCTCTGCATAATCTTCATAAATGTCAATTGGCAATGGTCGATAACTAGGTGTTGATTTGATAAAACTTGAGAAAAAATATGGGTCTAAGTCTCCAAATTCAAGCCCAAATACCAGAGGCACTTCAATGTTTTGACCTGTTTTTAAATTTTCAAAACAACAATGAAATCCGTGCAAGTAATATCGCCAATCGCCCAGTTTTCCGGCTTCCTTTTTCCCACGTTTTAATTCATTGAATGTAGATAAGGGATAGTCAGCATTAATGGTAATTCCAAGTTTATCCGCTAACTTAAAAATTAGTTCTTCTCCCAATTGCCTATAATCCTTTGCACATTGTTCAAAAAAATCCTGATTTTGCTCGATTTCATTGTCGGTTATCAGTTTTACAATGTTTATTTCCGGTTCAATTGTATGTATTCCAATTTGAAAACCATCAAGCTCTTGCTTCAGCTTTTGCCCAATCACTTCTCTTTCTGCTTGTATGGATTTGTCAAATACAAGTTTTAGAATCCTTTCTCTCGGAATCGCCTTGATTGCTTCAAGTGTTGGAATCTGCTCAATTGAGTTTACTGTAATTATTTCCGTGGTTCTATCCAATGTGGGTGGTTTTTAAAAGATGACTGACGCGCTGGCTTTTTTACAAGTAGTGTAAAAACCGAAGCAATCCTTACTTTAAAGGCTTATCAGAAAAAATTTGGCTAAATAGTGTCTGTCCATAGAGTTCTAAAGAAAAGATAGCCAGTAAATTATCGTTATTTTTGTAAGATAATTTGAGAACTTGCGGCATGAAAATGTCATTATTTACTCGCTTAGAGACCAAAT
>JAIYAV010000036.1 GCA_027488855.1 Saprospiraceae bacterium | reverse complement strand
TGTAGGCTTGGCTGCTACCAGCGGTAGCGCAAGCGGTTTAGACCCTAATGGCTTCTTCTACGAGCCTTAATTTTTAGCAAGCTTAAATTTTTTTCACAACAAAAATCATTCAAACAATGAACAACGAAGTATTCAATCTCAACGAGGCGCTGTCTATCAACGAATTGGAAGACCGCCAGGAACTGTCTATCGCAGCTGGTTTTGAAGTAGACGATAAAACCGGTACAACCACTGTAAGCCGTTGCAACAACAACGATGTAGGTCTCACTACCGGCGTTGGCGGTGGCGAAGGTGGCAATGCCAATGGCTTCTATTTCGAGCCTTAATCTTTAGCAAGCTTAATTTTTTCACAACAAAAATTCACAACAATGAACAACGAAGTATTCAACACTGAAGCTGGCTTGAACATCGAGGAACTCGAAGTTCGCCAGGAACTTTCTGTGGCTATTGCTGACGCACTGGAGGCAGCCGAAAAAGGTGGAAACGTAGAAGTACGCCGCTGCAGTGACAATGAAGTGAGTGTGCCAGTTACGGGCATGCCTTCCATTGAAGGTTAATTCATTTCATTTACCGTTAGCGTTTGGCATTTTTTAAAGCTATGCTTACGAAAAGAATAAACGCTAGGTATTGATTCAGAATCGGGAGATGTACATGAATTGGGTTTTAACTCAATTCATGTCTCTCCTGATCTTAAACAAATCACCAAAATGACAACCATGCGTACCAACCTCGAAGAAACAGTCATCAATGCAAGCCCGATAATGGATTTTCAAACTGATTTTGTGCTACAACCCGTTGCTGGAGAAGACCGGTACATGCTCCAAACCAATGGCAAGACCTATTACGTCGGGGCTTTCATTTACCGGATTCTGGATGGGATGCGCAATGGAGAAAGTTATGGTGAAATCAGCCTGTCCATTGCCCAACATACGGATTGGGAAAAGTGTGATGCAGACACCATAAAGGATGTTGTCGACAATCAAATTTCGCCGCTTTTCAAAAATAGCAAAACGGCCAGCCCCAAATCAGTAAAAAGTTTATTCAGTTTTTTAAACCCTGAATCCTTCAGTGGCCTGCTTAAACCTTTCACCCATTTGTTCCAGCCACGGGTATTTTGGCCTTTGTTCTGGATCAGTGTGGTGATCAACCTGAGCTTGTTTGTTTTGCTCAAGGCTCAGGTTATTCCACATCTGAAGGTGCCTTACTCCAGTGGTGGGGCCTGGCTGACTTATGTTGGCTGCATCATTTTTTTCTTGACCATTCATGAATTGGGGCACGCCATTGCCTCGATGGCACAGGGTGCAAAACCTGGGAAAATTGGCTTCTGCATCTATTTCATTTTTCCCGCTTTTTATACCGACTTGACCAACTTGTGGGGCATCAACAGAGAAAAGAGGATCATCGTCAATCTAGGGGGAATCTATCTACAGTTGTTACTCAACCTAGTCATCATTGGCTGGGGGTTGATGATTAAAAATCAGGATGTATTGGCACTTTTACAAAAATGCATGTATTTTAACATGGTCATTAGCTTGTACAATGTTAACCCATTTTTCAGGTTTGATGGCTATTGGATCTATACAGATTATTTCGATCTTCCTAATTTAAGGCAACAATCAAATGGCCTTGCCAAAAGGCTTTATCAATATGTCCTGTCTAGGTTTGGTATAGGGGGGCAAAAACTTCCAATTCCCAAAGCCCCATTGGCTTTATGGTTTTACATGGGGTTGTATCAAATTTTTATGCTTTTTGTCTGGTACTTGTTGATTCGCTTCATCGTCTATGCACATCAAACTTTGTTTCAATTGATTAGGGTCTGGGATACCCTGCAATTGGACACGGTGGCGGGATGGAGCACCCTCATTGCCCCACTGGTGATGGTAAGTATAGCCTGGACGATCATTTGCTTGCGAATTGTTAAATTTATAAAACAAAGGAAGCACCATGGAAACAGCTGAAAAAACACTGGTAAAGTCTTCTTTCCTCAAAATACAAGCCCGGAAAGAAGGATTCAACGTGCTGCACCTGGTAAGCGGCAGGCAATTCGATGTTTGCAAGGCTACGATTGGTGTCGTGGAGCACTTTAAACGCCCCCGTGAAATCAAGCTGGATGAGCTCAATCCAAGCATGCACCAATCTATTCAACGACTCATCAATTGTGGCATATTGGTGGATACAGCTCAGGCAAATCAAGAAACTAGCACTACCCATATTCCGAATAAAACCTTATTCAAAGTTCCTGCTTTTGATCCATCCTCCTCTGGTTCCAAATTTACGCTGATCGGCATCCCCTTTGGAGGCGGGAATGCCGAATCCTCGGAAACACGCAAATTTCCGCACACCCTCAGGGCATTTGCCGAAGCGTACAGCCTCAATCTCAATCAGCCGCAGCGGATCAATTATAATTTTTTGGGCAATGCCGGACAGCAGATACACCTGGATGAATGGATAAAAACGCAAAAACTAGCTGATGCTGGGGATATTTTTATTCATCACTTCGAGTCCAGAAGCGAGATTTATGAAAAAATCACCAAGATTTTCAGCCACATTTTTGAAAAAGGGCACCGTACTTTTGGCATAGGTGGCGATCATTCCATTACCTATCCCATCATCAAGGCCGCTGCCCAGCACCACGAGGCTTTCAGCGTATTGCATTTTGATGCGCATACTGACTTGTATAGCTCATCGTATGAGTCCATTTTGAACGGGAACGGCTTGCACCATCACGGCAATTTTGTGGAAAAATGCCTGGTGCTTCCGCAACTCAATACTTATTATCAGTTTGGCATCAGAGGGGTCAACAACATCTTTCATCAGGACGCGCATCCCAAGTTGAAAATAATGTGGGCCGATGAAGTGAAAAGAAAATTAAGGCTAAATCTTGTTGATGCCTTGCCCAAAGATCAATCCTATTACATTACCTTTGACATAGATGTATTGGACCCATCAGTGGCTCCTGGCACGGCTACACCTGTACCCAATGGCCTGTTCTTTGAGGAAATATTACAGTTATTCAACGACCTGGAAATTGCCGAGCGAAACATCATTGGAGTAGACTTTGTAGAGGTAAACCCCAAATATGACGCTCATAACGTTACCGTTTCGCTCGCTTCCCAATTGATCATCAACTTTCTCAATTTAATCAAACCTTAATTACCAATGAGAACGCGATCACTACACCTATCATTTCTCATGGTTATTTGCCTCTGGGCAAATATCCCCCTAAGTGCACAATCGATCCAAAACATCAAGGGCAACGTAACCGATGCCCAAAGCGGAACGCCGCTGATTGGAGCCTACATCTCCCTGCTGGAAGGCGATAGAATAAGCAGCCAAACCGTGAGTGACGAAAAAGGCAACTACCGCATGGAACGTGTGCCCATTGGCCGCCAATCGTTTAGCGTCAGTTATCTGGGCTACAAGCCCGTTTTGCTCAGCAACATCATGGTCACCGCAGGCAAAGAGGTGGTGCTTGATATTGCACTCGAAGAAGACATCAAGTCTCTAAGTACAGTAGAGATAAGCTCAAAAAATAACCCATCGGTACCAGTAAATGCCATGTCAAATTTATCGGGCCGAGTCTTTAGCATCGAAGATGTATCGCGTATTCCGGCCAGCCGCAACGACGTAGCTCGTATGGCTGGCAATTTTGCTGGTGTGTTGCCTGCCGACGTGCAGCGCAATGACATCGTAGTGCGGGGCAATGCACCGACTGGCCTGCTTTGGCGCCTGGGTGGGGTACCGATCGTGAATCCCAATCATTTTGCCACCCTGGGGGCAACCGGCGGTGCGGTGAGTGCCATCAACCCCAACCTGCTGGCCAAATCGGACTTTTTGACCGGGGCTTTTTCGGCTGAGTACGGCAACGCCATTGGTGGCGCTTTTGACCTCAGTTTCCGGAGTGGCAACAAAGATCGCCTGGAAGGTTTGGTACAGGTGGGGGCTTCCAGCGGCATGGAAGCCATGCTGGAGGGGCCCATGCTGCGCAAAAATGGCGGCTCTTTTCTGGCGAGTTACCGTTATTCCTTTGTGGAAATCATGGGCAAATTGGGGGTCAATGTCACTGGCATGGAGTCACAACCCCAATACCAGGATTTATCGTTCAAGCTGGATTTGGGCCAAAGCAAAATCGGGCGCTTGGAAGTATTCGGGATTGCTGGCAATAGTAGCCTCCTCTTTCCAGGTACTTCCTTCGAATCCAAACCTGAGTCACGAGTGGGCATTTGGGGGGTAAATCACCGGGTTTTGCTCAACAAAAATGCCTACCTCAAAACCAGTGTGGCCTACAATGGGGTGCGCAGCAAGTATACGACTTACGACCTACGCGGTAGTGAGCCTGTGATTACGGAAAAAAACCAGGATACCGAAGAGCGCATCAGTTTGACCAGTTTTTACCACCAAAAGATCAATGCAAGGGCAAATTTTCGGGCTGGACTTACGGTCGAAAATTACAACTCCACCGTGTTTTCCAATAGCACTAACCTTGGTGTGACCAGGGTATATCGGGACTATACCGGGCAATTCAATTTGTGGCAGCCATTTGTACAAGGGCAATACCATTTCTCCAAGCAATTTTCCATGAATGCAGGATTGCATGCCATGTACTTGAGTTTTAATCAAAAAAGCGCCATTGAGCCTCGGGCAGCCCTGATCTGGAAGCCTGCTGAAAAACACCAGCTGGGCATCTCCTACGGCCTGCACAACCAGATGCAGCCGCTACCAGTGTACCTGGAACAAGCTACCAATGCAGAGGGTGTAAGATACTTGCCGAATCAAAACCTGGACTTTTTGAAAAGCCAACACTTGGTGTTCGATTACATCTATGTCCCCGCGCCTTTTTGGCTATTCAAGTTCAGCGCTTTTCAGCAAAACATCAGCAATGCCGGGGTGCAAGCTCAATTCGCGTCTGGGTACTCGACTTTGAATTCCGGTGATGGCTTCAATTTCTCGGTGCCAGGAGTGCTCAACAATGATGGCAGTGGCTACAACAAGGGGTTGGAGCTAACGGTAGATAAACAATTCAGTGCAGGCTACTACCTATCGTTCACTGGAACCTTGATGGACTCCAAGTACCGGGGTAGTGATGATGTGCTGCGCAATTCCACGTTCAATAGCCGCTTCATTTTGAATTTTTCTACGGGTACGGAGCTCAACCTGAACAAACAACATACCTTGATTTACAGCATGCACCTGCTCTGGGCTGGTGGGCGCTACTATACACCAATTGATTTGGTTCAATCTCGCAAGTTTGATCGCCAGATACTGAGCTTGTCGCAAGCCAATCAAGCACATTTTAGAAATGTCTTTCGCTGGGATATGCGCTTGGGCTATCGTTTCAACAGCCCCAAGAGCAAATTCACCCATGAGTTTTCATTTGATGGCATCAACATTACCGCACATGGGAACCCAATTCGCTATGTGTACAATCGAGCTACAAAAGATATAAAAGCGGAATACCAAATACGCTTCATTCCGGATGTCAATTGGAAATTGACTTTTTGATGAAGATGAGTTGAAGAGGAGAAAATCTACTTGTATGTATTCTCCTCTTCACCTAACCTTGAAAATCTAAATAAAACAACATGAAACTTGTAAAATACTGTTTGTACTTGTTACTGAGTACATCTAGCCCTTTCTTTGTCTGGAGCCAGGGCACCATCACTGGGAATGTACAGGATGTCAGGCATGAGTCCTTGCCGGGAGTCAATGTTTTACTCTTGGACTTGAAGGATACCACCATGATCAAGGGCAACACTGCTGATCTGGAAGGTCGCTTCAGCATAGCGGACGTTCCCTACGGGCATTACCTGATCCTTTTTTCCTTCATCGGGCATGAAAAAAAATACCTGGGGCCTTTTGAAATCAGCGCCACAGTTCCTCAAAAAAACTTGAAAGACGTGGTCATTGAGCCAGAGGCGGTGGAACTGAGCACCGTTACCGTAAAGGCTTCCAAGCCGTTTTTGGAGCAAAAAATTGACCGTCTGATTGTCAATGTCGGTTCCAGCATCGCCGCTGCTGGCGGGACTATGGCCGATATTCTACAAAAAATACCTGGCGTAATCATCATCAACGATCAAATCCGTTTGAATGGCCGTCAGGGGGTAGCCATTTACATTGATGGTCGTCCAACGGGGCATGTCGACATGGCTAGCCTGTTAAAAGACATGCCTACTCAGAACATTGACCGGATTGAAGTAATCAACAATCCTGGAGCCAAGTTTGATGCAGCAGGGAGCAATGGCATCATCAATGTAGTGTTGAAGAAAAATGCGGATTTAGGTACGCAGGGCGTCGTCAATGTAGGCGCTGGGTATGGCCGTTTCGGTAAAGGGAATCTAGGGCTTACCCTCAACCACCGCCGGGGTAAAATCAATCTATTTGGATCGGCTGCTACAACCGCACGAAAAAGTTACGAAGTCAACAACCTCACGCGTTGGGTGGGAGCAGATCGATTTGATCAGGAAAGTTACCGGCCCTATCAGTCTCAGGGACTCAGTTATCGCTTGGGTACGGACTGGTTTTTGCATCCCAAGCACGTTTTAGGCGTCTTGATCAGTGGAAACTCCAGCTCGTCCAATAGCAATCAAATTTCCAATACTGCGGTTTCACAGGCTGAAACCCTGCCTTTTTTGAATTTTGAGGCGGTTAATCAAGCCAATAAAAACTGGCAAAACTTCAATTCGAATCTGAATTACAAATTCAACATTGATACCAGTGGGCAAGAATTTGCGGTAGACATCGATAGGTCAACTTATCGTCAATCTGCACAAACTACCCAACAAACCACCAGCCTAATCGGTGCCCTGGACAATAGTGCGTTGTTGCCTTTTCGAAATTTGCAACCAGCTGGCACACAGATTATCACCCTAAAAATGGACTACACCAAGCCTTTTGCTAAAAACACAAGCTTTGAAGCTGGAATTAAAAGCGCCTGGGTTGAGATTGATAGCGATTCACGCTTTGAGCAAGAAATAGAAAACAAATGGGTCGACGACAAATCACGCTCCAATCACTTCGTTTATCATGAGCAAATACAAGCCCTCTATGGCAATTTCAAACACAAATTCAAGTGGTTTGATGCCCAAATTGGCCTGAGAGCAGAACGCACGGTTGTGGAAGGCACCAACCTGAGCAATGGCCAGGTACTTACCCGCCGCAACTATGCGCGACTATTCCCGAGCATCTTTTTGTCGCGCCCGGTGGTGGATCAGCTCGTAGCTCATTTGTCGTATAGCCGTAGAATTGACCGCCCTAATTTTCAGGATTTGAACCCCTTTGTCGTTTTTCTCGATCCTTTTACCTACCGTCGGGGCAATCCACTGTTGGCACCACAATTCACTGATTCCTACAAGTTTCGCTTGACTTATGCCAACCAACCGTTCTTTAGTGTGGGCTATAATCTCATCCATGACCCCATCAATATGGTTACAGAACAGGATGACGCTACCAAAATAAGCTACGCCTATCAGGCAAATTTAGGGAAGCGCAAAAACTTTGACATCAGCGTTTATTTTCCCATTAAAGCTGGAAAAATACTCAGTGGAATTGGTGGCGTAAATGCTTTTTACAACGAATTTGAGTCCGTTTTTTTGAATGAACGTTACAATGCCAAACGCTGGTCGGCCAATTATTTTTTGCAGCTGTCCCTGAAATTCCAAAACAACCTGAGCTTTGAAGCCACCAGTTGGTTCCAGATGGCGGGCTTGGACGGCCTGATGGCCTATCGAAGCCTGTATGGATGTGATTTGGGGGCGCAAAAGACCTTCAATGATGGCCGCACCAAGTTTCGCCTCACCTACAACAACCCCATTTTCAAATACTGGACGGGTACCACCAAATTTCAAAACATGAACCTAACTGTAAACAACCAGTGGGAAACTCAGATTCTACGACTTCAGTTTACCCAAACTTTTGGCAACAATGTACTCAAGGAGAGCCGCAGACGCAGCACTGGGACTGAAGACGAACGCAAACGCATCAAAACAGAATAACTGGTGGGAATTGAAGGGAAGAGCTATACCGCAGCAGTCAAGGCCGCCTACAAAAGCCTTCAGGATGTAAAGGCTAGAGTTGAAAAACAACAAATAATTTAGACTAATTCGATTTTATAGCAGAAAGCAACTGAAAACCAATTTGATGCCGGGGTCAGCAAGTTAAATGCTTGAGGATCTCGGCCTTTTTGTTAGTGGCAAATCAACTTGTAAATAGGCCTTAGAAAATTGGACTGAATACACACCCGCTTCGAGTTGCACCTCATCTATAGCCAAAAAAGTACGCCATTCTTCTGTAAAAACATAAGGCTCCTCAAGAAGGAAGTAACCGCTTTGAAAGCGACGCTCGTATTGACTAGCACTGATTGTACTACGTAAAAAATACAGCCGAATCATGGTTTCTTTCTCCAGGTGCAAATAAGCGAAACTGGAGCCACAAACGGTATTCGTGTTAATGCTCAGATCGCTCTCTGTCGCGTGATTGATTTTGCAAATGCCCATTCCTCGGCAATCGCGATTGATGAGTCCGTAGACGATCTCAACCAATAAGTTGGGCACCTCTGGTGAATTTGTAAGGTGTACTTTCTTTTGAAAATTTGGAAAATGAATTGGTTTGGTCATGTTTACCCTGTTTTTTAAGTTCGTAAAGTTTAAAAGGTGGAAAAAGAATGATGCTTCTATAAACGCACTTATTTTTACTTACAACAAGTACATTTCTTTTCAAAAGTGCAGTTTTCTTTTTAAACATAAAAGCCCTTTTTGCACAGATTTGACCACCCCAAATTTTGCCTAGGTTATTTTTGCATTGTTGGGGCATTTTTTTACTTCCACGATTTGGATTTTTTGAATAAACCATTATTTTTACAATTCTATCATTGTGCATTTTTAGTACATATTAATTAATCTAACTGAGTGTCATGGAACAATTCAGAGAGTTAATTCTATTGCTTGAAAGCTACAGTGCCAATGATCAGATTGCTATCAGGGGAAATGACAACCTCCAAAGCATGTCTTTCAATGCCCCTGAAGAACTAGAGATCGCACCAACACACCGCAGCGATGATGGTCTCAATTCGTTTTCAGTTGAAACGGAGCGTTTAGAAACGTACTGGAAAATCCTGCCGTTTTTGGACATTACCCAAGATGAGACCCAAGACTACAGTCGGGTAGCCTATTTGTGCTGGCAGCGATTGGCTGTGCTCAAAACCTTGGCTTCAATCGGGGCAATCAAAGCGCTCCCCGAAATTGCACTCCAATTGTTACAAACAGCGATGGAGTACGATTTTTTTGCGGTTGTCATCGAAACCGCAGCGCATTTGCGGCAGTTTAGCGCACTACATGATGGGCAAAAGAAAAAATTTGATTTCTACAATGACCTAATGAGGGAATACCAGGCCAAGCTAAAGGCTGAGCAAAGTGCTGAAGATGAATACCAATGGTTTGTAATACAACAATTGCAAGTTGGTTCAGATACCCAAACGCTGGTTAACTTGGCACAAGAGGCTTGTGCCCGGCTTCAGAAAAGCATAGCGCTTCAACCCTCTGCTGCTTTTTTTCTGGATTATTATTTTTTAAAGTTGTATCCACCGTTTTTGACGGGGCAATGGGAAGAAGTAGTGGAAATAAGTGCACAGGCAGGTGCTTTGTTGGGGCGGAAAAAGCACTTTAGTTCAGCCAAACTTAGTGCTTTTTATTTGACCAAAGCGCTTGGTTTGGCCAACTTGACAAGGTTACCTGATGCATTGGAGGCATTGTCAGAAGCCATTGCCATAGAGCCAGAACACAGCTCAAACTGGTATCGGTTGATGGAAAACAAGCTCATTTGGTTGATTCATACTCGACAGTTTGCCGCCGCCTTGGAATTAGCCAATAGCCTTAACGCAGAACAGTACACCTGGGATTTGGCCTCCAAACGGATGTTCAACACAGTGTTGCTCTTCATTGGACAGAATAACCTGCTGAATATACCCGGCCGCATCAAGGGCAGGCTGGCTCTACATCAATATGCATATAACAGCCAATTGATTCTAAATGCTAAAGAGCTAAGCCTAGATATTCGGGCAACGCTTTCTATTTTAGCCCTACAGGAATGGCTGAAAACCAAAAATCTGGCCAAACTCATCAGTTGGTATGAGAACTATTTGATTCAATCACAAACTTCAGAAGTACATGCTCAGCGCTTAATCTCGCTCATTGATTGTCTACGCAACATCAATTCAGGCATGGATAAAAGTAGTGAGGTTGGAATTTGTATTGATCGGCTAAAAAGAATTTCCTTGGATTATACCAGCCCTGAATCGATGATTGAAATTATCCCTATGCACTTCGTTTTAGAGTTGCTCTAAAGCGGAAGGTAATTCTTTGAACCAAACACTGTGAAATGATTTATTTTCAGGAGTTAGCCCGTGTAGTCACGGGCTACAAATTACGCCAAATTGAAGTAATCACTAGACCATTGAGGGCCGACGTTTCGGAAAATCGCTTCAAGGTCGTTTATCATGCATTAAAAGAGGGCCGAGTAAACAGCTTTGAAGAGGTAGCTCAATTGTTGGAACTGGAAATCGAGAGCCGGGCCTTCCGCCGTTTCTTGGTAGAATTCCGCAAGCGATTTTTTGCTCCACTTCTCTTTTTGGATACTGCATCCAGTCCCAATTTTAACGACACCCAAAAAGCCAACTTCAGGTGCCAAAGACAATTGGCTTTTTTCAAAACCCTTTTGTACCGCAATTGTCCCGAAAACGCTCGCTTGCTGGCCGAGAACTCTTTCGAGCTGGCCTTGCAAAACGACGTGACCTTCGTGGCCCTGGAGTTTGCTACCTACCTCAAGCAGTATTATGTGGAACGGCAGCTTAACGTCGAAAAACACCTGCACTACAAAGCACTGGTGGAACAATTGCGCTTCAATTGGGAGGCGGAGAATTTGGCATTGGGGTATCATCAGGCTATTTTAGCACCGTATGTTATCAAAAAGGCAATTCAACCCGAGCTTTTGTATGTATCAGAAGAATACTTACAAGCATTAGAGCCCTATCGCCATTGCAACACCCTGATGTTCATAAGCGCTTATTACGCAATAAAGTACACTGGTGAGATGCATCGCTTTGAATGGAGTGCTGCCAATGTTACCTGTGAAGAAGCCCTGCAAAAATTGAATGGAAAAAGTTGTATTTCTCCGAGACTACTCAGGGTTTTTCAAGCTTACCATGTGATCTGTTTATCCATGCTGGATCAATTTGAGGAGGCTTTGGTCTTAAACTGGGGTATTGTTAAAACCGAAGTGGAGGGTTCTAGGAACTGGTTCATTTATTTAGACAACTTATTCCTGATGGCTCTAAAAGGAAACCAATACCAGGATGCTGGCAAGGCTGCTTGTATGATGTATCAACATGATAACTTCAAAGTCATGTCGGAGTCTATTCAAGAATCATGGAACTTACAGATGGCATATTTGATTCTTGCAAAAAAACTGGAACCCAATGCTCAAATAGCTGATTCGGAGGTTTTTTCGGGATTCAGGCTAAACAAATTTATGAACAATGTTCCCAATTATGCCAAGGACAAAAAAGGATTAAACGTCCCCATATTGATCGCCCAGCTTTTATTTTTACTATCTGAAAAAAATTATGACTTGGCTCAGGAGAAGTTAGCTGCCCTGAGAAAATACAGGGTGAAACATTTTTCAACAGAAGGTGGGTCATATCGAACCCTCTTGTTTGTTCGGGCGCTTTGTGTGATGGCGGGAACCAGGGTTTCGAAAAGTATTTTTCTAAAAAAATCTACTCCAATATTGACTATCCTCAAATCTATACCCAAATCGAATCCTGACCAGCATTTTCAAATTGAGATCATTCCATATGAAGTGTTATGGCACTGGGTTTTAAATCTACTGGATTAAAAAGAGGGCTACCCACAGGGTGGCCCTCTTTACTTCGAGTTAAAGGTTGAAATCAGTATTTATCACTTTCCCCTTCCCCGCCGAGGCTTCCACCTCCACTTTCGGTTCTTTCACCGGAGCATCACTGGGAGTATGATTGCTTGCCACAGGCGCAATAAGATTCAACAAAAGGTTCAGTGCGAGATTGATGATTACTGTATTCATAGCTTTACATTTTGGTGTTGATTAAATCAATTAACAAGAGCAAAGCTATTGTACATAAAGCCCTCAGTCACGGCACTTTTGCACGCTACTGACCAACTCAAAAAACGGCGATTGACACTAAAACCTTCATTTTTACCAGCCCCAAAAACGATATTTGCCCCGCAAGGGGTTATTTTGACCACCCCAAATAATGGAGGCATGAATTTAAATGATTGGCAAATAATATATTGCGATTGTGGTTTTTTGGGGATATTTTTTGATTCTTAACCCAATAATGACGAAATATTCCAAATCGTTGCTCCATTGCCCGTCACCTCGGGTAAATAAATACCATCAATTTTTTCTGGACGGACGTATTTGACCAAAAATTCAACCTTGCCGTCTCGCTCAATGCGCCAAATGGCACCCTCCACGGGATCCAAAGCGCCGTAATGACTTTCGCTTAGCAGGTGCATGGCGTCCTGGATGGACAAAGCTTGTGCGCCAATATATATGGTGGGGACTATGGCAATCTCACTGGAGGCCAGTCGACTTTGAAACTCCGCAAAAACGACCCGTTCGTGCCGATTGTACAACAAATCGAAAGCGACAAAGGGCTCCCGGTCTTGCAAATCATAGCGGGTACCGTGCGCCTGCAACAACCACTCGCCACAGATGCGTTCGCCTTCCAACAAAACGGCATCGAATAGTTTGTGGCGTTCTTGCACCCAAGTGGCAAAATGATGGTGCTGCTTATAAGGGGAAGAGGAGGCATGATGCCCGGAGCGAACCAGGGGAATGATTTCGCCATGCAATTTGGCAATGCCCACATTGGAGCCATCGAGTTTTTCCTGCACGATCACCAAGTCTTTGGCATCGCGGGTTTGTTCGGTAGCGATTCGCGCCTGACCCTCAGGGCAATGATGATCCCCACTGCCCAGTCTTGAACCAGGTAGGTGCGGGATAGAGCCATAAGATTTGTGACCGAGCGGCTTTGCCATCAATAATAAGGTTTTCCTTCCATTTTTTCGACATACTGTACTTCGCCCAGGCGGACTTTCACCGGAAATTTAATGGCCTTTTCCATTTTTACTTCCATTTTGCAAAAAAAAGGAAGTTGATCTACGGAATACCATTGCGGAAAACTGGTGGGTGAAGTAAAGTTTTGGCGCTTTTGCTTGTCTGTAACCGTGATAAGGGCTGTTCGGTTCCAAAAAGATAGGGTAGGAGTAAGGGTGATTTTTTGCTGGAGGGCGGGAACGGATTTACCCGCAATGCGCCAGTCGTTTTGCCCGTGGAGCAGGCAAATGTTACCAATAAATAGCAATAAAATGGTGAATAATTTGATCATGATGCAAAAATAACACCAAGGGGTACTTCGATGTTTAGATTTGGATCACGCAAAATGTCTTCATGACTGAATACCTGATAGTCATTGGGTGCTTTAAAAACGTAAATGCTCTTTAGCGGTGGGATAGCTACCCAGCAGGATTTTACTCCGAAAGAGAAATACTCGTTGGTTTTGTCGAGTAGGGTTTGTAAAACCTGAGTTGGGGAGAGGATTTCGATGGTCGCTAGTGGCGGAGTTGGCTTTTTGATTTCATCACGCGAAAAATCAATGGGGCCATACTCATCAATGGCAATATCTGGGGTCGATTTTTGCCCTGGAGTATCGAGGGTCAATTCGGGGAAAAGATTAAATTCCTTCTCGTAATGATTGCCCAAATACATGATCAGGCGCATTTGGACAACGGCATGCAACAAACTCGGCATAGGTTTACCACGTTCAATTTCGTAATCAGATTGGATGGGCAAAATGGTTGCTTCCATATTTTTAACTTTTGTACAAATGTAGTTTTTAAAGTACAAAAAAGCAAATGAATTGTTTACCCTCCACCTTGGAATTCACGCATTTATTCGTTTAAATTGTGTAAAAAATCAGCATCGCCTATGTCTACCAATCGTCGCAAGTTTTTGAAAAAAGCCGCAGCGGCTACCACGCTGCTTACGGGAGTGTCCCAGCAAACTTTTGCCAAAGGGCAAACCTCCACCCACATCTTGGAACCCTACGCCAAACCCGTTTCCTCTTTGGACAACATCCGCATCGGCTTGATCGGTTGTGGCATCATCGGCCATTTGGACACCGATACGGCCTTAAAAGTACCCGGCACCGAATTGGCCGCAGTATGTGATCTTTACGATGACCGCCTGACTCGGGCCAAAGAAAAATGGGGCAAGCAAATCTACACCACCCGCGATTACCGCGAAATCCTGCAACGCAAAGACATTGATGCTGTACTCATTTGTACCCCCGACCACTGGCACGATCGCATTTCCATTGACGCACTCAATGCGGGCAAACACGTGTATTGCGAGAAACCCATGGTACACCACATTGAGGAAGGGGCAGCGGTGATAGCGGCAGCGAAAAAAAGCGGAAAAACCTTTCAGGTAGGTAGCCAACGCGCCAGCTCCGCAGGGATTCACAAAGCGCGAGAATGGTACGAAAAGGGGTTGATTGGCGAAATCAACTACGTCGAAGCAGCCATGGATCGTTGTGACGCCCTTGGCGCCTGGAATTACACCATGCCTTTTGACATTGATCCCAAAGCCATCGACTGGGATCGTTTCCTGGGCGATGCACCCAAACGTTCATTTGATGCGGTGCGTTTTTTCCGCTGGCGGAATTTTAAGGAATACGGCACCGGAGTGGCAGGCGACTTGTTTGTACACTTGATCACGGCCTTGCATACCATCACGGGTTCGGTTGGCCCCAATCGCATTTTTGCCACGGGCGATCTCAATTATTGGAAGGATGGCCGCGATGCCATGGACTTGGTAACTGCCCTGATGGATTACCCCAAAACCGACAAGCACGCCTCCTTCACCTTCATGACCCGGGTCAATCTGGCGGATGGCGGTGGCGGCGGCGGGGTAACGCGCCTGGTGGGCTCCGATGGCGTGATTGAATTGGGTTGGAACGATGCTACGCTTAAAACCCTCAAGCGGCCCACAGCACCGATGTACAGCCCATACTACGATGCGCTGTTTACCTATTCAGAAGCGGAGCAAAAGAAATTTTTGAAGCAATACGATGAGAAGTACCCGAAAGACAAATTCACCCACGATGTAGAATTCCAGGAAAAAGTGACCTACAAGCCTGCCGATGGCTACGATGACCGTTACGATCACATGGTGGTCTTTTTTAATGCGGTGCGTGGGCAAGGGAAAATCCTGGAGGACGCGGTGTTTGGTTTCCGTGCGGCGGGGCCTTCACTGGCGGCGAATATGAGTGCGGAGCAGAAGCGGGTGATCAATTGGGATCCGGTGAATATCAGGCTGAGGTAGGTTGAGCGCGGCTTAGTTTTCCGGAACGTATCATGGATGCATCACTCCTGAGGTGTTCTAAGGTGCCTAAGGTGGTTCAAATAAAACTCTTGCGCGCAAGCGCGAGGAGCACATTGTTTTTGAACCACCTTAGGCACCTTAGAGCACCTTAGGGATGAAGGTACTTGACGGTTTTAAGGTTTGATCACCACTTCATTCCCCTTCTTATCCAACTCGACCACTTCATAGCCCAGTTTTTCCAAACCTGGCTTGATCAATGCTTTGTCACCTACCACCAGGATGTAAGCACTTTCTGGCTTCAATAACTTCTTGGCCAGGGTATTCAACTCCGTTTTAGTGATCGACTTGATGATGTCGCTTTGTTTTTTGGTAAAATCAACAGGCAAGTTGTATTTGGCGATTTGACCCAAGAATCCGGCTTTTTGGAAACCCGTTTCATAACGCAGCGCATCCCGTTGGCCGATTGAACTTTTCAGGAAGGCCAGTTCGGCATCGGTCATACCCGTATTGCGGAACTTGTTGATTTCCTTCATGAATTCTACCACTGAGCTGTCGGTTGCAGTCGCTTTTACCCCAGCGCTGGCCACAAAAGTACCCCAAGCGAGATCGCCAGAGAAACCAGAACGAGCACCATAGGTATAGCCTTTGTCTTCGCGCAGATTCAAGTTGATGCGGCTGTTGAAAGAACCGCCCAGGTTGTAGTTCATCAAACCAGCTTTGAAGTATTCACCCGTAGCATCAAAAGCCATGGCAGGGTAGCCGATGCGGATTTCAGATTGGGCTGCCTTGGGCTGGTCTACGAGGTAGATTTTGGCTTTTTCGGTTTTGACTACGGGTTTGAATACCGGAAGCGCCACAGTTTTGGTCGACATTTTATTCAAAAAAGACAGCTTAGGCAGGATATCGGCTTGCTTTACGTCCCCTACAATCACCACATTGCTCAATGGCGCTGAAAGGTTGTTTTTGTAGAACTGCTCCACATCCGCCAGGGTGATTTTGGCCACGGTTTCTTCAGTCCCATCAATGGCGTAGCCCCGGATGTCCTTTTTGCCATAAATCATGGTGTTGAACAAATCTGACGCCACGGCGGCGGCTTGGGTAGAACTGTTGATGATGCCCCGAATGGTGTTCTGTTTGATGCGGTTGAAGTCTTCTTCTTTTAATTTGGAGCGGAGCAGGCGTTCTTCAAAAAGCAGCAAACTTTTGTCCAGGTTTTTGACCAGGGTATTCATGGAAAAAGTCAGGGCTGTTTCGCTGACACTCACGTTGATGCTGGCACCGAGGTTGCGCAGTTCGTCTTCAAAAGCTTCGGCGGTATAATTTTCGGTACCTTCCCGCAGCATTTGGCCGCACAAGTTGGCCAAGCCAGCCTTTTCAATTGGATCGAGCATTTGCCCACCTTTGATGCTCAGAGACAAGGTGACGGTAGGGACTTCCGTGTTCTGCGTACCAATGATTTGGATACCATTGGTCATTTTGGAGCGCCAGAGGGTAGGTACCGTAATGCTTGGATTGGTAGTCGAAACGGGTTTTTTACTGCGGTCAAAATTGTCTTTGGCTTTTACATAAGTCAAACCCGCGTATTGATCGGGCGGCGCTACGTATTTGCTTTCGTCAATTTTGTAGTTGTCGGCGGCAGCAGGTTTCACGTCGCCAGTTTTGGGCAGAATGCTCAAAATAACCGCTGGTTTGTTTTTGACGTACTGGTTGAATACACGCAGGATGTCGGCTTTGCTGAGGGCACGTACGTTGGCCAATTCAGCAGGGAATTGATTGGGATTGCCGGTAAAAGTTTGGTAAGCGGCCAATTGAGATACTTTGCCAGAAACACTGGCTAAGGCATTGATCCGACCAGCTTCGTATTGCGCTTTGTATCGTTCCACTTCTTCGTCACTGACGCCTTTGGTTTCAAAATCGCTGATGGATTTGCGGATCAGTGCTTCCACATCCGTCAGGGTTTGCCCTGGAGTGGGCTGGACACTGATGCTGAATTCCCCACTCAATTCTACCCCCTGGTTGAACGCACTGGCCTGTTGGGCTTTCTGAGTTTTGATGAAGTTTTGGTAAAAAACGGTGTTTTTCCCCTGGGCCATTAAAGCTGCCAAACAGTCCAGTGCAGCCTTGTCGGGGTGGTAATTGGGTACGCTTGGCAGGGTCATTTGCAGACGTGGAAAACGGATGTAATTGTCTACGTAAGAAATGTAGCGGTCGCCTTCCAACACGGGAATCATCTTGGGCATGTTCTGCACTTCTGGGCCACGTGGAATGCTGCCGAAGTACTTCTCCGCCAATTTGAGCACCTGAGCCGGGGTCACATCGCCACCCACAGTCAAGGTTGCATTGTTGGGGCCGTACCAACGTAGGAAAAACCGCTTGAGGTCGTTGACATCCACCCGATTGAGGTCTTCCAGGTAGCCAATGGTCAGCCAGGAATAGGGATGGCCATAAGGGTAGAGGTTTTTGCTGGTCACTTCACCCGCCAGTCCATAGGGGCGGTTGTCGTAGTTTTGGCCGCGCTCATTTTTTACGGTCGCGCGCTGGATTTCGAATTTTTTCTGCGTTACAGCGTCCAGCAAAAAGCCCATGCGATCGGCTTCGAGCCAAATGCCAATCTCCACTTGGTTGCTCGGCAAGGTTTCGTAGTAGTTGGTGCGGTCGCGGTTGGTGGAGCCATTGAGGGTACCCCCTGCTTCGGTGACGAGTTTGAAATGTTCTTCGTCCGCTACGTTGTCGGAGCCCTGGAACATCATGTGCTCGAAGAAGTGGGCAAAACCAGATTTGCCAATTTCTTCACGGGCCGAACCCACGTGGTAAGTTACATCGACGTGTACTACTGGATCGGAATGGTCTTCGTGAACAACTACGGTGAGGCCGTTGGCCAGAACGTACTTTTCGTAAGAGATGAGTAGCTCGCTGCCTTTGCGTTCTACTTTTTCTACGAGTTTGCTTTGAGCAAAAGTTTGGATGCTCAGGCTGAGTAGCAAACAGCAATACAAGCTGCTTAAGATGGCTTTTTTCATTGGTTAAGTGTGCGTTTAGATCCTCCTCAGAGGCGGTTTTTTGGTAAAAATCAATGGTGGGGAAGGTACGTTTTTTTGAAGAGGGGTACTGAAGGGGGCATTAGGAAAATGATGTTTTGTCAAAAAAAGGAAGTATGGAGGGCTCGGTAGTTTTCTAGAATTGCTAAAGCGACATTTTATTATCACAGAGGAAAAAATAAGAGGACACAAAGGACACAGAGTTAGACTATGACCTGTCAACATCTAACTTTGTGCCCTCTGTGCCTCTCTGTTTTTTCTCTGTGATAAAAAAATGTCGCTTTGGCTATGCGTTATAAACATTCGCGAACCTACTCTCAAAAGGCCCCTCCGGGAAAATCTGCAACAAGTGATGCTTTAAATGCTCCACATAATCGGCCATGATAAAGCCCAAAGTAAAAGGAACTGCACCCTGGATCAATATGGCGTGCTGAAGGGTGGCAGGGTCTGCATGCCGGATCACATGCGCCAGATGCCGATTGTAGGCGACCCACAAGTCAATCAGTGATGACCAATCGGCCTCCTGGTAGTGTTGCGCACTGACCCAAAAGTCCTGCGCATAACCCGGGAATTCCAATTTCGGAGTGGCCATCGTACGCACGAATTTCTGCTGGTTGTTGCAGGCGGAATCGATCAGGTGCCCGATGATTTCTTTGGGCGACCATTTGTCGGGGCTGGGCCTTTGTTGGGCCAGGGCGGGACTCAATTGCCGAAGGAGTGGTTCGGCGGCAGTCAGTACGGCCAGGAGATGGTCAGCTGTTTCAGTCATTTGTTAAGCAGGTTAGAGAAGTTGAGAAGTTGAAAAGTTGAGGAGTTTGAGGCTACCGCAGCGTTTTTGACAAAAATCTTGTCTAAGTCGCTCGCGGTAGCCTCAACTTCTCAACCGCTCAACTCCTCAACTCATTCATGGTTTTTTATCCCTTACACACCTAAACCCCGTATGTTCCAAACCCGTATCCGGGCTGCTTTTCATCCGTGCCGCTACCCGATAGCCGGAGCAATAGGTATCGTTGCAGAGGAATGATCCACCGCGGACTACTTTTTTAGGTGTGCTGGGTTCATCTGGATCATAACTATCGGCGGGGCCTTGCGGGTTCCGCAGCAATTGCGTTTTTTGGGCATAATAATCCGGGCGGTACCAATCGGCACACCATTCCCACACGTTGCCAGCCATGTCGTACAAGCCTAAGGCATTGGCGGGGAAGGACTTGACCGGAGCTAGTCGCAAGAATCCATCCTCGTTGATTTGTTTCACAGGAAAATCACCCTGGAAAAAATTGGCCATTTTTACGCTGACCGGTTCTTTTCCCCAAGGATAAATGCTGCTGCTTTCCCCCGCCCGGGCTGCGTATTCCCATTCGGCTTCGCTGGGCAGGCGTTTGCCCGCCCATTTGCAATAAGCCACTGCATCGTACCAACAAACGTGTACAACGGGGAGGTTTTCTTTGCCTTTAAGATTCGATTCCGGCCCTTGAGGGTGTTGCCAACTGGCTCCTTTGACCATCTGCCACCAGTCATTGGGTGCCAGGGTTTGTAAGTTGCCGCTGCTGGGTGACTTGAAGACCAAAGAGAAGGGTTGCAATTCTTCTGCACTGGGCAATTCGGTGCCCGGCGGCACTTGTTTTTTGAGTTCTTCCAAATCAATCGCCCGCTCGGCAACCGTGATGTAACCCGTAGCCGCCACAAATTTTTGGAACTGAGCATTGGTGACCTCCGTAGCGTCCATCCAAAAATCCGGGACTGCTACCGGGTGTTTGGGAAATTCATCGGCGCGCGCTTGTTCATTGTCGCCACCCATGTAGAATTGCCCGCCCTTGACTTCGACCATGCCGTCCAGGCTTTTGGCCATAGCGGGATCGGGTTTGATGTTGTCGATGGCTTTCAGAAAATCAGCAATGAGAAAATCTGAATGGGTGCCATAGGGGGAAGCGCCGGAGTAGCAATGCTCATCGGCAGTGATGGGGGGGACTTCGTTGGTTTTGGGGCTGGAGGAGGATTGGCATGCCCAGCAAACCCCCAATAACGACAATAAAGCAAACGAGTGACCGCGCATAAGTGTAGTTTGGTGAATGCCTCAAAATTAGGAAAAAACAAGGATTGGAGATCGTTCTGGTACTTTTAGCTTTGGTGCTAAAATTTATTTTTATACAATGTTCCATTTCCCCCTCATCCTTGCAACATTCCCCCCGCGCAAAAACGGAGCCGACTCTTATCTTTGCCCAGTTTAACACCAAGTTTAAAGATCGCAAAAAGCTCCACTGCTTATGAAAGGAATACTTACATTGGCTTTCATGATTCTGACCTCATCGTTTCTTGGCGCACAAGCACCCACCATCAACAGCATTAACCCGCTGAGCAACAGTGTGGGTAAGTTTCAAAAATTTGAAGCGCTGGTCGCCCTGAGCGCTACTTTTTCCAATCCCTACGACTACGATCAAATTGCCTTGAGTGGCATTTTTGTAGCACCAAGCGGCAAACAAGATACCGTGGATGGCTTCTACATGCAGGATTTTAGCCTCAATACTAGTTCGGGTAACCTGAGTGTAGCAGGCAATGCGGGCTTTCGCATTCGATTCTCTCCCACAGAAACAGGTACCTGGAATTTTATTGTGAAAGTCAGAACAGCAGCTGGTGAAAGCGCAGCGGTCAGCGGTAGCTTTGAATGTACTGCTTCAAATAGCCCCGGCTTCGTCCGCAAAAATACCACCAACTACCTCTCCTTCGACAACGGTGCGCCCTACATTCCCGTGGGCCAAAACCTATGCTGGCAGCGCAGCAATGCTTATCTGGATTATAAAAAATGGTTGGGTTCGATGGGCGCTGCTCAGTCCAACTTTATGCGGCTCTGGCTAGCGCATTGGGGGGTGGGCATCGAGTGGCGCAATGGCAACGGCTATGAAGGCCTGAAGCGTTACCGCCAAAACAACGCCTGGTACATCGACTGGATGTTGGAAGAATGCGCCCGCCAAGGGATTTACATGATGTTTTGTATCAACCACCACGGTCAGGTTTCGTCCAATGTGAATCCCAACTGGAGTGAAAACCCCTACAATACCGCCAATGGTGGCCCCTGTGCCCAAACCTGGAATTTTTTTGACCTTCCTGCCGCAAAAAACCTGCACAAAAACCGCCTGCGTTACATCGTGGCGCGTTGGGGCTTCAGTACCAATGTGATGGCCTGGGAGCTGTTCAACGAAGTGAGTTTTACCGATCAGTTTACAACCCCTTCAGTACGTGACGCGGTGCGAACCTGGCACGATGAAATGGGCCAATACCTCAAAAAACTCGATGCCCGCAAACACTTGGTCACGACCAGTTACGGTGGCGAAGAAGACCCCGAATTGTGGCGTTTGAGCTCAATGGATTTTACCCAGAATCACCTTTATGCGGAAGTGGACAACATCGAAAAAGCAGTGGCGGGCAAAGGTCTGGCTAACTTAAGTGCTTTTGGAAAACCAACTTATGGCGGTGAATTTGGCATCAGTGTAGGCGGCGAAGGCCTGTCGAATATCGATCCCAATGGCATTCATGTCCACAATACCATGTGGGCTTCCGCTTTTTCTGGCGCACTGGGGGCGGCGGCTACCTGGTGGTGGGACAGTTACGTGGAACCCCGCAATTTGTACCCTCTGTTCACGCCGTTGAGCAAGGTATTGGCTAAAGTCCCCTTGTTGCAAGGCAATTTTAAACCCGCCAATGCCCGCAGTACAGGTGGTGGCGGCGGTGAGCTTTCCATCGCCCCAGTATCGGACTGGGCACAGGCCACGGACAATAAAATTGTGGTGGATGAAACGGGCGCCATCAGCCCTGTCAACGCACGTTTGGGGCGCTTTTTGTACGGATCCTCATTCAATACCCAATTCCGCAATCCCCCAACCTTTGAAGTGTTTCTCCCTACTGGTGGCAAATTCAAAGTACGGACGGGTAGCAGCAAGGGTCAGACGCCCTCAGTAGCCATTTACCTCAACGATAAACTGATCAAAGACAACCCCAACGCCGCCATCAATTCCACCTTTAGCATTGATGTGCCTGCGGGTTTGCACCGCATCAAAGTGGACAATCTGGGTACGGACTGGATCAACATTGGAGCTTACCAAATTGAAGGCGTGGCTACCTCGCCGCACAATGTATACGCCGTACAGTCCGCCAATCGGGATATGGCTGCGGGCTGGGTACACAATGCCAAGTACAATTGGCGCCAGGTGCGCGATCAGGGCATTCCCGCCTCGATCATGAATGGGGGCGTGACCTTGAATGCCATCCTGGATGGTACCTACAAAGTCAGTTTTTATGATTGCAGCACGGGGGAGGTAAAAACCACTCTCAAAGGGCTCAATACCCAGGGGGGGAAACTAAATTTTGGCGTTCCTGATTTTTTGTGGAACTTGGCTTTCATCGTTGAAAAAGACGATACCACTGTTCCCACCCTGGAAGTTTCCCTCGATGTTTCCATCAACATTTACCCGAACCCGGTGGCCATTGGTGCCGTTCTACATGTGGATACCCGCAATTTGCCCAGTGGTGAATATCGGATCGATGTGTTCAACGTCAGTGGGCAATTGACGAGCCAAAAAATCATTAACGCGGCGGGGCAGGTGGAGGCTGTTTCTACAGTAGGTTTGGTGCCAGGTGCTTATTTGTTGCGCTTGAGCCAGGGAGACCGGGCAACGGTGGTGCGTTTTGTGGCACAGTAAAAAAATTGTTATTTTCTGTTTTTCGAATCTACATCATCGATCATGCAACGTATCGGGATTTAGCTGCTTTTTTGGTGATTTCGGCAAGGATTGCATTTGCTCAACAATCGGGAATGCATCCAGTGGCATTTTGACCAGGAGTTTGCCCGCAAACACGAAGTGGACATCTCACCCGCCGGACTCAGCATCAACCACCTTGACAAGCAATTCTTGGAAAAATGCATCGCCATGGTGGAAAAACACATCGAAAACCCCGACTACTCGGTGGCGGAAACGACTTACAAAATCGGCTTCCAGGATTTGAAGTACTTCCGGGAGTGTTTTAATACCCCGGATTCTGCCGCAACCCTCTTCTCCGATTCAACTCATCCTGCGGGATTGGCCACAGCTCGTGTTTGTCGGTTTTGAAGTTACCGCCCTTATCCTGTTTTTCTCTTTTGTTGCTGGCTTCGTAAAAATCAGTACGCCTTTGATTGTAAGTTACAAAAGAACCAAGGGTGCCAAAGGTTTGGCTAAGCCTTTTGGTGCGCCGCAAATCAAAGAGGCGATGCCCTTCAAAGGCCAATTCCGAGCGGCGTTCCTTATAGATGGCCTCTAGCAATGCTGTTCCACTTGTAGTAGTCGTTTCACTGACTTTAGCCCGTTGGCGAACCCGATTCAGGTAGCCTACTGCCGTGCCAGGATCATTGCGATGGTATGCCGCTTCAGCTGCGATCAGGAGTAAGTCTGCGTAGCGCATGAAAATCACGTTGTTGGGCAATTTGGTGCCCGATCCGCCAAAGCGTTGCTGAGAAGGCGTATACAGTTTTCGGCTAAAACGAGCCGATTTACTCACGTCCGGGCGGGCGTTGAAGCGTTTGGTGGTATCACCAGGAACGGGTTGTTGGTGCTTGATGATGGTCCATTTGAGGCGCACACTGTCCTTATCCTCCAGGTAGTGTTGTTCAAGATTGGAGGTAGGGCACAAATAGCCCCAGCCCTTTTCGGCGCGGGTACCACACATGAGCGGAATGGGATTGCCAAAAGCATTAAAAGACCACACTCCGGTACCAATGCTGAAGATGAACTCACGGCTATTGACATTGCTGGGGTTCCAGAGGTCACCAAAGTTGGGCTCCAGGGCGTAATCACCCTTTTCGATCACCTTTTTGGCGGCATTCAAGGCAGCTTCCCAGTTTCCATCATACAACTCTGCTTTTGCCAAAAAAGCCAGTGCTGCACCCTGCGTAGCGCGGCCACGGTCTGTGGCACTTTGCTCGGTCAAGGTAGGCAATACTGCGGCGGCTTCGGTCATATCCTGTTTGATCTGGCGGTATACTTTGGAGACTGAGGCTCTGGTCATGGTATCCAGGTACTCGGTGGTAACTACAGATGTGATGACAGGCACGCCGCCAAAGTTTTTGACCAGCTCAAAATAATAAAAACCCCGCAGGAATTTTGCTTCAGCTACTAGCCTATTTTTCACATTGTCGGCAATTTTCGAGGTGCTCAGCCCGGAAATGGCGCTGTTGCACAGGAAAATACCTTTGAAATTGGATTGGTAAAAATCGCGCAGGCGCTCTCCACGCGTGTCCAGGGTGTAATGCCCAGCTTGCATGATTTCGATGCGGCGCTTGAAGGGGGGGGCAGCAATGGTATCGTTGCGGGTTCTATTGGAATCCAGCGGATTGTTGGAAATGCGCGGGGGATTGATGTCATAGTTTTTGATGGTGTCGCCTACCCAGGCATCGTCGGTGGCTGCATCATTGCACAAGCGCCAGAAGTGCACTTGCCACCAATCGTCGAAGGCCAGAGCATTGTAGCACAATCGGACTGCGCCATCGCAGTCATTTTCAGTGAGGAAACGTTGTTCTTGAGTTGAGAGTTCGATGGGGCCTTCGAGCAGGTTTTCTTCCAGTTTTTCACAGGTCACCAGACCAATCACCACCAAAAGGAAGAGCAATACGCGTAATACTAGTTTCATTCCAGTCCTTCTTTTTAATCTGCAAATCTAACGCTTATTGCTCATTTTTAATTTCCTGCCACTTAAGTTTAAATAAAACGTTTGTCTTTGGCCATCTTGATGGCATCGGCCTTGGAGTGTACATCGAGTTTGAGGTAGATGTTTTTGATGTGCGACTTCACCGTTTCCATGTCGATGTACATTTCTTCAGCAATGCGCTTGCGGCTTTTGCCGAGGGAGATTTGTTCCAGGATTTCGGTTTCCCGGCGGGTGAGGGGGGAGTTTTGGTTGCGGTGAAAAGATTTGATGACCAAACGGGCTACGTTGGCACTCATGGCACCGCCTCCTTCCATCACTTCCTTGATGGCATCGACCATTTTTTGGGGACTGGCATCCTTGGTGAGGTAACCATTGGCACCGTTGACTAGGGCTTCAAAAATGGTGTGCTCGTTTTCGTACACGGTGAGCATGATCACCGGGGTATTGGGCAGGATTTTTTTGATCTTGAGGAGCGCATCAATGCCATTGAGTCCGGGTAGCTCAATGTCGAGCAGGATGACATCGGGTGCGTCAGCGTGGAGCCTTTTCGCGGCGTCTTCGTAGGAGGCGTAGGTGCTGATTACGGCGTAACCTTCCATGCCGCCGATGAGGTAGGCGTAGCTGTCGCGGATGGTTTCGTCGTCTTCGATGAGGGTCACGTTTATGGTGTATTGCATGCTGGTATTTTTAGCCTCCATGGCTGAAGCCATGGGTTGGTTCTATATTGTGGCCTCCCACGGATAAATCCGTGGGTTGGCGGAGATTGCTCGGGAATGGAAGGCCAACACACTCACACATCACACTCTCACACCCACACCCATTCTTGTGGGTTGGCGGGTATTGCTCGGGAATGGAAGGCCA
>JAIYAV010000219.1 GCA_027488855.1 Saprospiraceae bacterium | reverse complement strand
TGGCGGCTCAGGCTCAGGTTGTTTTTTTTTTTTTTTTTCGAGGCGCGACTATTGTCCCTTTCCAGTTGACTCCGCTGCACTTCAATGGGCAATAAGGCCCCTACATTCAGACGGTTTTGACTGATTTGTAAAAGTGACTCCGCGCGTTTGAGCTTTTCCTCAGCAATGGCCAGTTGTTCTTGCTTCAAAAACACATCGTACCAGGCTTCGGCAATGGTAAGCCGAAAATTGGCCTTTTGTTTCTCCAAAGTGGCTTCCTGCAACATTCTTTGCCCGTCTGCCCGCAACTGATCACTGCGCAAAGTGGGGTCAATGAGCGAATAACTGGCATTGAGGCCTCCAGTAATGTTAAAGACGGTACCAAAGCGCAGTTTTTGATCTTCGCCAGTGCCACTACCGCCAAATGCTCCGGCAGGGATGATGGTGGTGGGCAACACGAGGTTGCTGCGCAGCTCACCATTGGCACTTACGATTGGGCTGCGGCGGGCCTCAATCTTGTTGCGCTCCCCCTGGGCAATTTGGACTTGTAAACTTTGGTTTTTCAAATCCAAACTATTGCTTTGCCCCAACGTAATGGCCTCGTCCAGGCTAATGACCCTTGGAGATTGGGCACAAACAAATAAGGAGATCAAAAAGGATATGGTAAAAAGTAGTGGTTTCATAAGTTGAGAGGTTCTATGGGGCGAAAAAAAATAAGTGATTCATTTTGTCAAAGGATTAGATGAGTAAACGGTTCATTTTAAGTGTCTTATCTAATCCTTTGACTCGGAAAAAATGAACACTTATTTTTGCCTCACTACTACGTTCTAAATATTGCCGATGGTTCCAATCCCGTAATCCTGCGAATGGCAAACAAGCTGCCAAACAGCGCAATGAATAAAGTGAGGATTAAAAAACCAAAACGCATCCACAAAGGGAATTCAAAAATGGTACCCGCTTGGGCGACTCCGACCTTAAATCCATTGACAAAGAAGTAGCCGATCAAAAATCCGAGCACGGCCAAAATCATGGCCTGCATCAAGATGAGGCGACTGATGTAGCCGTTGGTAGCCCCAATCGCCTTGAGCGTACCATAATCTCGAATGCGGTCGATGGCCGCAGAGTATAGCGTCAAGCCAATAATGACAAAGCCAACGATCAGTGCAAATACGATCAAAGTGCCGAAAGAAAGTGCAATGCCACTGGAACTCAATACGGTCAGGATCGTCTCACGCGTGAAATCTTCACTGGCCCAGGCCCTAACTCCTTTCAGGTTTTGGTTGATGTAAAAAATAACCTGCTCACGGGAAACCTTAGGATCCCAGCGCAACAAAAAAGCACTGGCCTGATTGTTGGGGATATTGCCCAGGTAGCGGGCTCTTTCGATGGAGGTAAAGGTGTAAGTCCCGCCAAAGGAACGCACCCCTTTGGTGTTTCCGGCAATGAAGACCTTTTTGCCATTGATCTCAAAATAGTCACCAATTTTGGCACTCCCCAAGGCTTCACGGTCAAATACATCGGTAATGATTGCTCCATCTTTAAGCATGTCTGCAGTAGTACCTTCGCTGAGCATCCAGGGGCCACCTGCACATTCTGGGAATTGTACCCCAATGAGCACGACCCCGGCATTTTTGCCATTGGCAAAACGGGCACCACCGGCAGCCAGCACTATCGGACTGACCTGAACAACCCCCGGCACACTCGCCAGTTCACGCGCTTTGCGCATGTCCAGGGTAGCCAGGGAGTTGACGTCATTTGTGGTGTCGTCGACCACCCAGATGTATTGTTGATTGTTGCGCACCAGTGCGGACATGGCGTTGGTCAAAAAGATAAAAATGCCACACTGCTGTCCGATCAGAAACACCGAAAGGATCACGCCAAAGAGCGCACCAAAAGACTTGGCTTTGTCATAAAGCAAAAAACGAAGCGCAGTTTTGAACATGATGCTTTAATTTTCTAATTCAATGACACATTCCACCCGGCTACCGATGAGCACTTTGTTGTTGTCGTCGAGGCGTACGTGAACTTCGCGCACCCGGCGATCTTCCAGATTGTCGGCCCGATCGGAAAACAAGGATTTTTGCTTGAGGTATGCTCCAGTAAACACCACGGTACCACGTGCCAGGATGTTGCTTTCGCCCTGTGGACGGAGGTAGGCTTTGTTGCCATTTTTGACCCGGAGCGCAAACAATTCGTCAATTTCACCCACGGCCAGATAGGCACCCTCTTTGGCAAATTCGCCCAAGACCGTTTCCGTGCCAATGTAATTTCCTGGTTTCACATCACAAGAGAGGAAGGTTCCCGACAGGGGGGCTCGCAGGCTTTTTTTGCCCAATTGAGTCTGGCTCAGCCCGATGTCGGCCCGCAGTTCCTCCAATCTTGCTTCCTGTTGTTGGATGTTTGCTTGTTGTGCGACGAGTTGTTTTTGCAAATCTTCTACACTAAAGCGGCTATCATCCACACTTTGCTGAGTAGCAGCATTGCCTTGGAGGAGTTTGAGATTGCGTTCGTAGGTATTCTGGGCATTGGCCAGTTTTACTTTGAGGGATTCCAGATTGGCTTTGGTCGCAGTGATGGAGGCCTGCTGGGTTTTGATGCGACTTTGGGTCTGGTGCAATTGGGCGTTTTCAATGGATGATTCGAGGACCACCAATACATCACCCTTTTTTACCCGGGTATTTTCAGCAAACAAGACCTCCTTGACAAAACCTGCTGTTTCGGCATTGATGCTGATGATTTTGCCTTCGGGTTCGATGCGAGCAACGCCCACCACCTCTTTGACCTTCATGGTGGAATCCAAGGGCACTTCGGTAGAGGTCAGCGGCTCCTTTTCCGCAGCAGCGGGGTTCGCTTCTTTTTTACCCCCGCAACTGCTCAATACTCCGAATAGGGAGATGAAAAATAGATGTTTGGTTTTCATGATATTAAAACTAGGCTAGTGATCAAATTTTTGTACCTGGGTCACGATTCCATTGTTGACCGCTACAATCCGGTGCGCGTATTGCTCCAGGCGGGGGTCGTGCGTAACCACGCATACCGCTTTGCCTTCATTCGCGAGATGGCGCAATTCCTGCATGACCACATCAAGGGAATCTTTGTCCAGCGAAGCGGTGGGTTCATCACAAAGGATCAATTTGGGGTTGGTCACCAGGGCCCGTGCGATGGCTACCCGCTGCTGTTGCCCGCCGGAAAGTTGTTTGGGCAATTGTTTGCGCCGATCCATCATGTCGACCATTTCCAGGGCGGCATGCGCACGCTTGCGGCCTTCAGTGTTGCTGACGCCTTGTAAGCGCATGGGCATCATGACGTTGTCTTCGGCAGAAAGGGGGGCAAGGAGATTGAAGCTTTGAAAAACGAATCCAATGGTGTTGAGCCGCAGGCGGGCCAGTTGGTTCTCATTCAGGCGGTTGATTTCCTGCCCGTCTACCCATAGCCGTCCCTCCGAGGGATAGAGTACACACCCCAGGAGCGAGAGTAAAGTGGTTTTGCCTGATCCCGACGGGCCGATGATCAGCAACAATTCCCCTTCATTCACTTGCATCGTGGTCGGCTGCAGTGCTACTATTTCCTGATCTCCAACTTTGTATACCTTATTGACATTTTCCAGTTTGGCAATCATAACGGTAATTTACAATTTTTTCACAATGAAAAATTGTGTTTTCATTGTATTTTAATGTAAAACTGGAAAAAGATGAAAAGGTTGAGGGAATTGGAAATTTTTTACTTAAAAAAACAAAAAGGGCAAGACACGAACCTTTCGCCTCTCGCCCCTTAGCGCAGAAAAAATATGGTAAAGCTCTTGATTTTTGTTTGGTTGTGCTGGTTTAATCGTACTGATATAGTTCCAAATCTTCAATCAAATGGATTAATTTTTGGGCATATTTTTTGTCCGTAGCATAACCTGCTTTGGACAAACCATGTGCCCAATCAGTATAATTATCGGCGCCCAATTTTTTCAAGCCCCGGTACCTCGCCCCTTGCAGCAACATGCTGTGCGAACGAAAACTTTCCCAGACCGAGGGAAAAACCCTGAAAAAATCCTTGTGTGAATCATCTGTAAAATTGCGGCAGTGTCCCCGCCCACATGTTCGAGAGAAACACTTGATCCCAAAGTGGTTGTTGGCTTGAGCAGACAATGGGCTTTCCCCCGCGTCACTTTCCAACAAACCCTGGGCCAGGGTAATGCTGGTTGGAATGCCGTATTTTGCTTGCTCACTCTTGGCAATGTCGGCAAAACGCTGCACGTAAGCCAATTGCTTTTGGCGTTTGGCCTGGCGCTTGGTGGCGGGTTCGAACACCTCGTCTTGATCTGGAAAACTTACATTTTGGAAGGTATTGGCCAATTCTCCCAGGGAGTTGGTACGCGTGATGGCCGCAGCCCCTCGCCCGGGTGGCCGGCTCTCGACGGGTTTAGAAGCAGCCGAGGAGCGAGGCGCAGCTGCCTCACCCTCGCTGCTAAAAGAGAGCATAGAAACGTTCATAGGATGTAATGGCTCTTTGGTGTTGGTGGTATTTTGGGCACTGGGGGTTGAACCTGGGCTCAGGCTTTGAATCTGCACCATGGGCTCAGCACTGTTCAGTTGTAGGTTTACGCTGAGTTCTCGTGAACTGAAGCCGTATACCGCAATGGAACATAGGGCGGTTTGAAACCAATAACGATTCACGGCTCGGCGCAAATCGCGATGGGTTTGTTTCAGTTTGGATTCTAACACAGTCAGGTGATCAAGTTTGAAAGTTTTCATAGTTCTATGTTTTGGCGATTGTATGATCTGGGCGTGTTTTAAAAACAACAATGCAAATAAAGTAAAAACTTTTTGTTTTGTCAAACAAAAAATACTTTTTGTTTTTTATTTTTCGTTATCGCCTGATACAACCTCCTGATTCCGCGATTGCTCTTTAAGTGTTGTGACGCTATCACAGAATCTGCGTTTAATAATTGGGAGAGTTGCGTACTCCGTCTAACTTTGCACCTTAAAATTTTGAAATCTGCTAAGGAAATGAAAAAAATCACATTGGCTCTTGTAGCATTGCTTGCCGTATTCGGTTCAGTTTCAGCTCAAAAGTATGGACACCTTAACTATGGCAATTTGCTGAATGCCATGCCTGCGGTTAAAGACGCAGATAAACAATTGGAAGATTTCCAAAAGGCCTTGGTGGCGAAAGGAGAAGAAATGAGCGCCAAGCTCAAGGACGGATATTTGGCCTATTTGAAGGATCAACAATCTGGCAACTTTTCTCCGGCCAAACTCCAGGAAAGACAAGCCCAGTTGGAAGCTGAGCAAACCGCCATTCAATCGTATGAAGAGGCGGTGCGCAAACAAATCTCGGACAAACGGGAATTGTTGTTGAAACCAATTTTGGATCGGGTCAACAAAGCAATTGAGGATACAGCCAAAGAAAAAGGCTACACCTTGGTCTTTGACACCAGCTCCTTCAACGCCGTTTTGTTTGCCAAGGACTCAGAGGATTTATTCCCTGTGATCAAAACCAAACTAGGCATCCAGTAAGAGGGATTTCGGATTTCGGATTTGGGATTTCGGAGGGGCGTTGCATTTTTGAATAGAATAGATTCTGTCTTTTTCTGTTCCAAGTTTGAAAAACTTATGGTTAAGGTTCTTCATCCAATATAAAGCGCAACGCCCCACCGAAATCCGCAATCCGACACCCGAAATCAAACAATCCAGTTTATGCTCAAAATCACACCACGGAAAATTTGGAATGTAGCTAAGGTGCTGGGCTCTTACTACCTCAGTCGCCTGCTCCAAAAGCCAATTCAATGGGGTGTCCCTTTCAGCATTTCTATTGAGCCAACCACGGCTTGTAATTTGCGCTGCCCCGAGTGCCCCAGCGGCCTGCGGTCTTTTTCCCGACCCACGGGAAACTTGCGCTCCGATTTTTTTCGGAAAACCATCGATGACCTCCATCGCGATCTATCCTTTCTGATCTTCTATTTCCAGGGCGAACCCTACATCAATCCCGATTTTTTGGACATGGTGCATTACGCCTCCCAGCGTGGCATTTATACCATCACCTCTACCAACGGCCATTTTTTGAATGAAGAAAATGCCCGCAAAACCATTGAATCCGGCCTGGATCGGCTGATCATCTCCGTGGATGGCAGCACCCAGGATGTGTACGAACAGTACCGGAAAAGTGGAAAATTGGAGGTAGTGCTCCAGGGCGCCCGTAATGTGGTGAAGTGGAAAAAGGAACTGAAGTCCAAAACGCCGCAACTGATTTTTCAATTTTTGGTGGTTCGGCCCAACGAGCACCAAATTCCAGAAATTTACAAACTGGCCGAAGAAATTGGCATTGATGAGGTCAGGTTAAAAACGGCCCAGATTTACGATTACGCCCAGGGCAATCCGCTCATCCCCAAGCAAGATCGCTACTCCCGCTACCGCAAACAAGCCGATGGCAGCTACCGCATCAAAAACCAATTGCTCAATCACTGTTGGAAATTGTGGCACGCCTGTGTGATCACCTGGGATGGCGTGGTAGTGCCCTGTTGTTTCGACAAAGATGCCAAATACCGCATGGGCAATCTACAGGAGCAATCGCTTCGGGAGGTTTGGCAACAAGAACCCTATCGGGAATTTCGGCAACAACTCATGAAAGGCCGGGATAAAATCGACATTTGTACGAATTGTACGGAGGGGTGTAAGATTTGGGGGTGATAAGTTGAAAAGTTGAAGGGTTGAAGAGTTGAAAAGTAGCTACCGCAGCGTTTTTGACAAGGTCATTGTCTAAGTCGCTGCGGTAGCTACTTTTCAACCATTCAACTCTTCAACATTTCAACCAATTTCAACCATATTCCATTTTTTGTCCCCGACAGCCCTTAATTTCCCGTATCTTTTTGCTCGGAAAAATTAAATCATCGGATGACCTCCAAAAAACTCCTGTTGCTGGCCCTGCTCCTCTGGCAAAGTTCCTGCCTATGGGCCCAACGCAACCTCAGCCTCAATGAAGCCATCAGCATCGCGCAAGCCCAATCCATTGAAGCCAAACTGGCCGAAAACATTCGGGAAAACCGCTTTTTTTTGTACCAAACTTATCTGGCCAATTATCGGCCCCAACTCAGCTTCCTGGCGGGTTTACCAACCTATAGCCGTAGCTATTTGGACGTGCGCCAACCCGATGGGGAGATCAAATTCATCCCGGTTCGTCAAAACAATAGCTATTTGGGTTTCAGCCTCACCCAGAATATTCCACTTACGGGTGGGCGCGTATCCTTCAATACCGATTTTACCCGTTTTGACGACTTCAGCGACAACCTGCGGGCCTACAATGCCACGCCGCTCAATGTTCGACTTGATCAACCTTTATTTGGTTTCAATGCCTTCAAATGGGAGCGCAAAATAGAGCCGCTCAAGTTGCAAGAATCGCAAAAGGACTACAAATTCAGGATGGAGGAAATTGCCATTCAAACCATCCGCCTGTTTTTTGAGGTAATCGATGCACAACAAGATTTGCGCATTGCCGAAGCCAATTTGAGCAACAACAGTTTGATCAAGGAAATTGAAGAAAAACGAATACTACTGGGCACTACCTCACGGGAGAAAATCCTGCAAATCGAATTGCAAATCCTGCGCGCATCGCAGGCGCAAAAAAAAGCCGCCGCCGACTTGCGTACCGGGCTGCTCAACCTCAAAGTGCAACTGGGGCTACAAGAAGAAGACGCCCTCAACCTGCTTACGCCCGACCAGTTGCCCCTACAGATAGGGTGTCCAGAACAGGAAACCTCACCATCAGTTTTTGAATAATTTTCTTTTTTTAAAAACTTGATTTTCAACTAAATGATCACGGTTCCATGTTTTTAAATCTGACAGAAGTACGTTCTCTAATGCTCCTT
>JAIYAV010000398.1 GCA_027488855.1 Saprospiraceae bacterium | reverse complement strand
TTATTGATCAGGTCAATGACGGATTTCATCACAACGAACTCAATACCCTCATGAATCTCAAATTTCAGACTTTGAAGCCCTCTTGAGTTTTTCACCTCGCGTTACCGCGTGGTGTATATCAGGGCCTTGGAGTAATTCAATTGGTGGAACTAACCTAAATACCTTTGCCAGCACAAAAGTCGTTTTAGGTGCCTTAAAATCCATAAAGGAAACCATAGATAATGGCTACCTGTTAAAAATTGAAGATTTAGTTTTCGCAGAAGCTTTTTCAAATTTATTAGAACAAGCTGAATATTTGTTTAAAAGTGGTTATTTATTAGCATCTGGAGTTTTAGGAAGGGCTGTATTAGAAGAAAAGCTAAGAAATTTATGTAAGTCAAAGGGAATTGTATTCAGCAAAAGCAATCCAACTTTAACGGATTTCAACACAGAGCTTTATAAATTAAAATATTACGATAAAATAGAGTTTAAAAGCATTGATTACTTAATATCTGTGGGTAATAATGCAGCGCATAATCTGCCAATTCAAGAAAGTGATGTAAAAAAACTACTTGAAGGAGTAGTTGAGGTTTTGAAAAAGCATAAATAAATCAAAAGCTCTATTTGGTTGGAAGCCCTATTTTTGTACGACTTCCAAACTCATACCCGCTCGACCAAGTCTTCCTCATTAATCGCCAAGCTGAAACGCTGGTGCGGTGTCCCCCAACCTGCCCCCATCATCCCCACCTCTTCAAGACGCAAGAGTATGCAAAATACTAAAAAAGACCGACAATCCCCCTTCACGATTGATCATCATCAAACCCTGGCAAATATACAAAACTGCTCCCCGGCAAATACGGCTCCAGCAAGTCTAGTTCCAGCAAACATCCCTCATTTTCAAATACATAATTCCGTGCATTGCTGTACAGGTACGCTTCCGCTTTGTCCACCCAACCTGCTCGAACTGGGTTTTGATGAATGTAGTCTACTTTTTGCCAAATCACCTTGGGCGAAACCAGGGCAATGGGATGATTGTCTTGTAGCCAAAATTGGTGGGTTCGACTATTGGCATAGAATCGAGCATAATATCGAAATACATGTAACATCCATTCCTTGAGGCTTTCGTTTCCTTTTGCAATGGCTTCCAAAATCTGCCGAGAAGTATATTTTTTAAAATCTAGAAGCACTTCCGACAGCGTTAACTCTCCTTCCGCTCTGACAATCATGTGGATGTGATTGCTCATGATCACGTAGGCACAAATGATCAGTCCTTTTTCTTTCCGGCAATAGGCCAGGCTTTCAAGCACGATATCTCGGTAAGTTTTTCTGGTGAATACATCTACCCAACCCACAACCGTACAGGTAACGTAATTCAAGCCATGCTGATCCAGAATGCGGTAACGCGGCATATCGTTTTTGCACTAAAATACTGGTTTTTCTAAATACCCGCATGGAGTTTGTGCTTTTTTTGTACCAGTGTGCATGCTTGTGCGTCTTGAAGACGCGGGGATAATAGGTGCAGGTCATGAGACACTGCACCAGCGTTGTGTCTTGGGTGGTAAGGGGGAAGACTTAGACTCGCGGGTTGTGGCTTGTGCACACTCCAATATCGGAACTTGATTCTACTTTCTTCAAAAAAACTTTTTCCTTTGCTTTAGACTTTGGCGAACAAGAGGCCCAAAGTCTAAACCTTTTAAAATCATCAACAATTATGAACAACAACATTTACAATCTTTTAATGGGGCTTTTTGCCCTCATGCTATCGCTACCCATGCAAGCACAAACCACTAAAACGATTGCTGCGGGAAGTGACCACTGCTTAATCCTAAAAAGTGATAGTACCATCTGGAGCTGGGGGAGTAACAACTTTGGGCAATTAGGTATCGGAAGTACAACTTCGCAAAATTGTGCCTTACAAGTCGGTACAGGCAAAACGTGGACGGCTATTTCCTCGCTTGATTTCCACAATTTAGCCATCAAAAGCGATGGTACGCTTTGGGCGTGGGGACGCAACACAACGGGTCAATTGGGCATCGGGAATATGACCAACCAACCAAGCCCTGTACAAATTGGGACGGGTACAACGTGGAAGGCTGTTGCTGCAGGCAGATTCAGTTCCTTTGCTATCAAAAACGATGGTACGCTCTGGGCTTGGGGCGATAACGTCAGAGGGCAATTGGGCATCGGCAATACGACCAGCCAATTGGAGCCTGTACAAGTTGGTACAGACAATAACTGGATGCAAATAAGCCATTATGAGAGTCACGTAATAGCCATTAAAAGCGATGGTACGCTTTGGGCTTGGGGCAATAATACTTTTGGTCAACATGGTAATGGTACGACAACTGCTACTACCAGTCCAGTACGTATCGGTACAGGCACGACGTGGAAAGCTGTTGTTGCGGGTGGTTCTGGTATCTCTTTTGCGCTGAAAAGCGATGGCACGCTTTGGGCTGCTGGGCGGAATTTTTTTGGCAATCTCGGTAACGGCAACAAAACCCAGCAAACAAGCTTTATACAAATCGGTACGGGTACAACGTGGACAGCAGTGCAGTTAGGGAATGGTCATACATTAGCCCTTAAAAGCGATGGTACAATGTGGTCTTGGGGTGATAACAGTAACGGACAATTAGGCAACGGGACGACGGTCGAAGAATTAAACCCTGTTCAAGTCGGTACAGGCACAACATGGACACAAATAGGCGCAGGGTACAACAATTCTTATGCCCTCAAAAGCGATGGTACGCTTTGGGCCTGGGGAAGTAATAGTTTTGGGAAATTGGGCAACGGAAATCAGACTCAACAAAACAGTCCCGTATTATCGGTTTGCTGTGTCGCCCCCTCATTATTCAGTGTCACTGGTGGTGGTGGCTACTGCACAGGCAGCGCAGGCGTAGCTGTTGGGCTGTCCAACTCAGAAATGGGCGTGACCTATCAATTGAAAAATGGGACAAACAATGTCGGTTCAGCAGTTGCAGGCACAGGGGCGGCGATTTCTTTTGGCAATCAAACAACCACGGGGACTTATACCGTTGTGGCAACGCGTACAACGAGCGGCTGTACCTCAACTATGACGGGCAGTGCGGTGGTGATGCTGATTCCAAGCGCCACTGCTACCGAAAATATGACTTGGACTGGTGCCGTCAGCACCTCTTGGGCCGACCGTTGCAATTGGTCACCGAATGGTGTGCCATCTGCCACCAATGCGGTTGTTATTCCAAATGTTGCCAACAAGCCTAATATAGCCACTGGTACAATGGTTCTTGCAAAACAAATCACGCTGACTACGGGTGCGGTTTTGACAAATGGGGGTACTATCCGTATGGGTAGTGGCCAAAGTCTTGTTGCAGGGGGAGGGACAATTAATAATCTAGCCTGTGGTCAAATCTTGATGCCCAATGGCAGCATTGATAATGCAGCATCGGGTAGTATCCTGAACAATGCAGGGCTTATTACGGCGGCTACGGTCAGCAACACAAACGGTACGTTTAACAATACAGGCGTGACCAACCGCCTTTCAACGGTCGGTACGGTCACCAACACGGGCAACGCTGCTGTTCACGTCAGAGATTTAACTTATCCTTATTTCAGTTACGGTGGCACATTCAACGGCACGATTAATGGCCTTTTTACGGACTCATTAGCAACCGTTTCAGCAGGAACATTTACTGCTCCGCAGACTTTTGTGCCTTTGGCATCTTTACCACGCGGCGAACAAACCCTTTATGTCAAAATAACGCCGAGTGGCGGGGCTTGTTCTTATATTGTGCCATTGAAATACAATACGTTGCGGACTTCTGTTTTGATCACGGACGCTTCTAGGTTGGACTTACAACAAAATCGTCCCAATCCTTTCAATCAAGAAACAACCATTGCCTTTACCTTAGCAGAAACCAGCACAGCCAATTTGACGGTCTATGACCTTACAGGCAGACAAGTATACCAGGTCCAAAAAGTCTTTAATGCGGGCAAAAATGAGATCAAATTGGGTAAAGCGATGCTCCCAACCTCTGGTACTTATTTCTACAGCTTGGCTTCTGAGAAATATGTCGCCGTGCGAAAGCTACAGTTTGTAACCGAATAACTGGCATACTGAAGAGGAAGTGGTAGTATTTGGAGCTGCGCGGCCAATTTATGAAAAAAATAACTTGTTGATAATCAGTTAAATGATCAAATCTAGAATTGCTGATAATCAATTCGTTAGGATTTATCTTAAATTAGTCGGGCAGCTCCAGATTTTGCCCGCTCGTCCAAGTTTTCCCCATCAACCCCCTGGCTGAAACGCTGGTGCAGTGTCTCATGACGCATGAGCATGCACCATTTTTGAAAATAGTAAAGACTTGACTAACGATGGCCCCGTAAAGTAAATCAATAGAGAGAAAATAAAAAAAACATTTATTTTTGAAAAACACCGAACTTGCACCAGCACAGGTTCGGGAATTTATAGAGATATTACCCAAAACACTAAACAAAGCGGCGATGAGTACTTACGAAAAAATAATAGCAGAGGTAAAAACCCAG
>JAIYAV010000394.1 GCA_027488855.1 Saprospiraceae bacterium | reverse complement strand
TCGTCGCGGTTATTAAAAATGATTGGGCGCAGCCCAATCCAAAATGGTTTGAAACTAGAACTGATCGGCCCTGCGGACGACCGGGGCTATTCTAAATTCAATCGCTCCGCGATTAGGTTGATGCCCGATTTTGATTTTTCAAAAATTCGGGATGACTCATGTTTGGCTCAAGAAAAATGAGCACTTATTTTTGCCCCACTATTAAGGGATGGAAACAAAATAAAGACTGCGCAATGCTACTCCCCACGCATCAGCCGCACTGGCCCCAACAGCCCCGAATCCAACAATTGCCACTCTGGCCGAATCGTCACATTCGTTTTGGTGACCCGTTCATTCTGCGGTTTACCCCGGTCACCTACCAGGCGATTGCGCCAGGAATTCACGACCATCACCTCCAGTTCATTGCCTTTGGCCTTCAACAAGCCCGCCACAGGAACCCGAAAGGGAGGGCACCACAAGACCCCCATATCCTTCCCATTCACCTTCACATGCGCAATGCCTACGTCTTTTACGGCACCCAGATCGATAAACAATTGTCCATTCAAATCTGCTGCATCAAAACTAGTGCGGTACATGGCTGCCCCGGAGAAATATTTGATGCCCGGTTCGGGGCGCTCGGTCCAGCTGATCAGGGAATCCACTTGCATTTCCTGATGCCCGTATTCGGGGTCGAAGAGCACCCGCCAGCGGGTTTTTAGGGTATCGATTGCGCGATAATTGAGGTAGTTTGGTGATTTGGAAGCGGCGGTACTTCCCGCAGGTAATGCTTTGCGAAAAACCACAAAGATGGAGCCGTTGGGTCCAAATTCCAGTGGCACCAAGGTTTTGCCTTCCTTTTGGTAAAAAGTGCTGGCTGGGCGGACTTCCCCCGTTACGGCATCCCACAATTCGGGTTGTTTGCCCTGTGTGCGGAAGGCCGCAGTAACCTGGGTGCTGACCGGGTTTTGGCTGCTGATGAAATAAATATCCTCGCTACCAACCTGCCGATGGATGTAATCGTAAATTTTCCCTTCTGGTTTTTGCACAAAGGCGCAGTCGGGGGCCAGTGTGGCGTTCAGGACTTCCTTTGCCGTTTTGCCCCAAATCACTTTGCCGCTCCCTACACTGCGCATCCCAGTGGCCACTGGAGCTTTCCCCCACAGGTTGAGCACAATCAGCGCGCGTTCTTTTTCAGCAACTTCGCCACCCATTAAACTGGCGGTGCTCAATGGCGGCGTGCCAATCACCGTAGCACCCGCCAAGATCAAAGCCTGCACTTTTTTCAAAGCCGCCAAGGACAAAATCTGGTGATTGGGCAATACGAGTACCCGGTAACTCACCCCATGGGGCAGCACAATCCGACCATTTTTTACGGCCAGGGCCAATAATTTATCCTCGTTGATGAGGTCGTAATCGTAGTCGGGCAGGGCACCAGCGGGGTCGTCCTCTTTGTAGCGCCCCAGGTTGGGAATGTGGTCGCCGTAGTAGTACAATACATCGGCTACCGAGCGACCTTGTTGCAGCATCATTTGACAACGGCTCAGGTATTGGATGAAGGACCCGGAGTAATGCCACCAGGTCACATTGGGGTTGAAATGGGTGCCGGCGAAATACTCCTGCCCAGGCAGCCCCATTTCGCGAGGCGAGCAAGTGAAGGTATGTAGGTAAACGAGGTTCAGTCCAGCGCAATACTCGTGATCGGCACTGGGTTTCATGTCGGCCCAGATGACGTCGTTCCAGTGGGGGCCGATGGTGGTGAAGGATTCGGCACCCACCAGTTTTTTGTCAAAAATTTTGGCTGCGCTGGCGGCTTGTTTGACAAAAAAACGGTCGATGGGTTTGGAGCGGTGGGGCGAAGGCGACCAAAACTCGCTCATCATGATTTCGGAATGACTGTAGTTTTTGAGGCCGTCAAATGGGCCAGCGTGTGGCCCTGCGGATTCGGGTTGGATGCCCATGCCGTATTTTTTGGCGCGTTCGGCAAAAACGCGGTAGTGATTGTCCGAAATGCAATCGCCCAGGGTTTTACGCAAGTCGTTCAAAAAACGATTGCTCACCTCGCGACTTTCGATGATTTTGCCCGCCAGCACGGGCAGGTAAGGAATGGGATCGTAGCCCCGGCGTTTTTTGAACTCGGCTTCAAAACCATCCGTCCAGTTCATGCCTCCGGCTTCAAAGCTGTCGGTTTGCAGGTAGCGGAGGGTTTTGCCAGCCCGGTCGCCGATCATTTGTAGGAGCGGCTCCACGTGGGTGTCCCAATAGCGGTTGAAATGTTTGGCACTCATGTAGTCCATCACCCGGCCCTGCCATTTGCCGCTGGAGGTGGAAACGTGGGCGTCGGTGGGGGAATACCCCAGGCGGATGATCGTCCAGTCGCCGGGTGGGGCTGTCCAGTCCAGTTGGCCATTTTTAACATAGGCATTGAGGTTCAGGACTTGTTTGAGGGCGGCATCTTCTTCACCCGGGGTGCCGGGAATGTCCGTCAACAAAGGCCTTGTTTCGGGTACCGACCAACCTACTTCCCGCGTAGCGGCTTTATTGGCAAAATCGCGGATGGGTTGGCGCTCTTTGGTTGCTTTGTCGGGAATGGCCAACACGACAATGTCGCGGTAATAGTCGTATCGGCTGGGCGGCTGCGCCAAAGTTTGTTGGATGCGGGTGCCGCCTTGTATTTTGGTTTCCGAAAAAACCACTTGCTTGGCGGCTTCTTCCGGGGTGATGTCTGGGCCTCCCAAATTCCAGCCGCTTTGGATGCTGAGCGACATCACCAGTCCATGTTTTTCGGCTTCGTTGATGGCGTGCAAGTACAAATCGCGCCAGTCCGGGCTACCGAACATCGGGCCTTCGGGTACCTGGGCATTGCCGCGCTGTTCGGCACCTCCGGCATCAAATATGCAAGCGCCACTGAACCCTTTGGCTTTCATTTCGGCCAAATCGCGGGAGATGGCGGCTTTGGTGACGTTGCCGTTGAGCCACCACCACCAGCAGCGGATGCCGTAACGTTGGGGGGGCGTGAGGAAGTCGGTTGGGGATAAGGGGATTTGGGGGGCTTGGGCATGACCCATTGCCAAAAAGAGCAGGCCGAGGAGGGGGGAAAGGACGCGCATAGAAGATGGAATTGGTACTTGGGAAAAAATAGGGGCTAAGGTCGGGATAAAATATGAAGAGTGAATATAAAGCCATTTTAAACAGTTCGATATTCCGAATTTTGAAGGTTTTTGATAGGGGTTTCTTTGGTTTCTTCGGTGTCTAAGGTGGTGAAATAATATTTTGCCCTGCTGCGCAGGGCTTTTTTCTTTTTCACCACCTTAGACACCGAAGAAACCAAAGGAACACTTTAGGAATTATACATCCAGCGTGCTAATTAGTACTGAATATATCCATCACTGCCCCACCAGCCGAACCCCAATTTTCCCTTTCCCCCCTTTGAACAAATAAGCCGGAATCCGCAATTCAAGCCGCTTCAAACCCGGAATTTGCCGATCAAGCTCCAACGGTGCTGGGTAAAGGGAAATGACAGAAACGCTGATTTCAGGATGGGAAAGGTTTTCCAGCTTCAGTTTTTTGCCATCCTGCGTCAACAAGGCTCCACCTTTCACAAGTTGGACATCGGCGGTGGTCATCAATTGCCAGGTGACCATTTTGGTAGTGGGGATGGTTTCAATTTGATCTTCGATGAGCAAAGATTGTGGGCCGTCTTTGAGGAATCTGCGTTGAGCGCTTTTTAGCTGCCCGGCAAAAGTAGGGGTCATTTCAATGGTGGCTTCTGGGTTGGAGCCTGTTTTGAAATCCGTAATGGTCGCCAGACCATCAGTAATGTGTAGGGAATCGTTGACAGTTAAGGTGCTGTGACCGTAGTTGTTTTTAGTGAGTAGCTTCCAGCGTTGGCAGGTTTGGCAGCGCCCCCAGAGGTCAAACCCTGTTTTTTCCAATTCGTGGTATTCCTGATTGCCGGGATCCACTACCCAGCGCACGCTATTCAGCTCAAAAACAAAGGAACCACCATCCATGTTGCCGTGATTGACAGTGCCACGTCCACCCTTTCCACCAAAATAATACTGGTGGGGATCGCTGGGGCCACTTTTAAAAATGACGATGGGGTTGGAGCCCTTGCCGCTCCAAGCCTCGGGCACTTTGATGTCCTGGGCTTCTTTGTATTGCGACAACCAGACGAGGCCCGCACCTTCCAACCGGCCCAATTTGCCCATTTTTTCGGCTGGGCGCAAAAAACGTTCTTTTTCAAAAAATACCTTGTTCCCTGTTTTTGCCGCAAACCAGGCCAGGGTGACATCGCCATTTTCGCCCCGCTTGTCGCCACAATCGGCAAAGTTGTAATACCAGCCCGAGGGAGCCACATTGAGCACTTTGTAGGTGGCACTTTCGATAAAAGCGGGGTATTTCGACAAGCCAAAATCTGTCCCAAAGGCGCTTTCAAACATGGCCGCCGTAACTACACTAAAACTGGTTCCATAACCCCAATAGGTTGCACCTTCCGGGTATACGCCATCAGGACCGTACTCTTCCAAGGCGTGAGGCATGCCTTCCAAAGCGCGGTGGATGGTTTGGGCGGCGAGTTCCGGATCTTGATCGGCAATCACGATGGCTGCTGCGATCATACCTCCGTGGCAAACCTGGTTCCAGTTGTTGGAGCCATTCACCCAACCCGTATTGCCAGCTTTGTTGTAGCTGGGTTTGATGCCTTTTTCGATGAGGGCGGTTTTGGCCAGGGCCACAGTGGTTTTGGGCAAATCTTCGCCCGCCCAATCCAGCGCAAAAGCTACGGCCAGGGACATTTCCGCCACATCCAGGTAGTGCGAGGGGTTCCAGTCGGAGAAGTTGCACACAGCCAGTACCTCTTCGTTGATGCGTTTGAGGATGGCTGGGTCTTTTTCCATGCGGTAGGTCATGCCCAGCATGTTGATCCGATACAACATTTCGCGGGAAACGGCCAACAACCTACGGCCTTCCATCACCCGTTCAAGTAAGGGCGTAGTCGTGATCTTTTGGGCATTGAGCCGAATGGCCTGGTACATATTTTTGATCACGGGGTCGGATTCGATCTTTTTTTTCAGGTCTTTTTCAATATCGGCATTCAATACCAGGCGGGGGCTTTTTTTGCGCAGCTTTTCTTTCAGGTATTGCACAGACATGGGGTTTTCCAGCTTTGGTTCAGCGGGCGTGTTGCTGTGACCTGGCGACCAGAAGAAGGCGGTGCTCAAGGAAAGTACGCTGGTCAGAATAATGGAGAAAAAAATGGAGGGAGAAAAGAATGGTTTCATGTCAGTTGGTTTATAGGATGCCCCATTTCGGTTATGCCGATATGGGGCATAAAGAATAGAAATAAGGAATTAATTACCCGTTCGAAAAAGCCATTTACGAATGGGTAATTAATGAATTCAAAATCACTCAAAATACTTCGGCCCCTTCACCTTCTTAACCACTATCACCGCGTCATACTTCTTGGTTGGCGTAAACTGAATCTTCCCCCCACTTTCCAACTCAAAAGCGGGCAGTGGCTTGAACAACCAATCCTTGCCCTTGCCCGGCTGTTGTCCGCGCAGCTCTAGGAAGTTGATCGCTTTGGGCAAGCGGCCAAAACGCTCACCAATGCCGCCAATGCTGTCGTCCTTGAAGGGCTGTACATCGCGCATCCAGTGGCGGAAGAGCTCACCGCTGCTGGCGTACAAGCCGATGTTGTATACCTGTTTGCCGAACCGTTCTTCGACGTAATTGCCCTGCATTTTGAGGGGTTTGCCAAAGATATCTACCGAATTGCTTTCGGTGCCGATGTGGGCATTGTGCGCCCAGTAGATGATTTTTTTGTTGGGGTAAGCCACGTCGGCCAGCCACATTAGGTTTTCGGCCATGATGCGGTCGCGGAGTGCGAACTGTTGTTGGAGGCGGATGGCGCGGTAGTCGAGCGCCCAGTATTCCAGATAATTTTCCAGGGCCCGACGGGTGAAGGCGACTAGGAGAGGCTTTTGGGGAAAATCTTCCCGAATTTTGGCCTCATTGTTTTCCAAAAAATCCAAAACCCGATTGATAACCCTTTCGTTGGTGCGAATCGCTGCGATGAGTTGGGTGCTGTCGGGAATGAGGCCGTAGAGGAGGGAGCTGGTCATAAAATTGTACTCCACATCTCGGGAAAGCTCGGTGTCGTATTTGCGCAGGAAATCGATCAGGAAGTTGTTGAAATAATTGGCGGAAGACTGGCAATCCGGGCCGGCCAGGGCGAGCGGATGATCCCCTCTGGCCTCCGTTTTGGTGTACTCAAAAAGCGGCAACATCTCCTCACAGCGGAAATTGCCAAACACCGAATTGTACATCAAGCCCTTGGCATCCTGCTCTTCTTGATTCAGCCAGGCCAGGTTGATGTCGCCAAAACCGCCCTCGATGACCAATACATCGAAATCCATTTCTTGGTGCAGGTACTCCACCAGGCGGGTTTTGAGCTGGTAAAATTCCGCCGCGCCGTGCGAACTTTCTCCGATTTGCACCAGCCGAATGTCTTTGAGTTTTTCCTTTAAAAAAGCCAAATCGCTGAAGTCATTTCCATCAACACTGGCAATGGGAATGCTGTTTTTTTTCAACCAATTGAACTCCTGACCAGCGCGTTGGCAAGACAATTGAGGCAGGATAAAAAACAAGAGCAGACCCAAGGAGAGGAAAAGACGCATCATTTGCTGTTCATTTTCCGGAAATATAGGACAAAATCGAGAATTGTGGAAGAGGAGTTGAAAAGTTGAAGCATGAGTCATCTCGAATTTTTGAAAAGTCAAAATCGGGCGTAAACCTAATCGCGGAGCGATTGAATTTATCATAGCCCCGGTCGTCCGCAGGGCCGATCAGTTCTAACGAAAACGGCTTGAAAGCAGCTTCGCTGCTTGTTTTTGATAACCGCGACGACACGACGACGCGACGATTACACGACGTTTTGCTCCGCACCACACGACGCTTGCGTCGTGAAACCG
>JAIYAV010000189.1 GCA_027488855.1 Saprospiraceae bacterium | reverse complement strand
CGCCGCTTGCGGCGTGTTCAAATCGCGCAAAGCGCGAAAACGTCGTGATCGTCGTGCCGTCGTGGTGAATAAATCAAGCAGCGAAGCTGCGCTTTTGCCGCTCGAATTAGAACCAATCGACCCTACCTCACAGGGGTCGGGACTTGGTAGACCTCAGCACAATCCTGCGCTGAATGCTCCTTTTTTCCCTAAGTCAATGACATTGGGCTAAAGCCCAAATCCGAGAATGTTCCTATATCCCCAGGCTGAAGCCAGGGGCAATTGATGTCCTCCGAGCAGAATGTCCTGTAGGGTGCATTTTGCCAGAAGTTCTGCAAAATACTAAGTGCAACGTGATTCTTTGGTTAAAATTTGGAAATGTACCATGGAAAAGGGGGAAGGGTTGATGGGAGTTATGGTGAGGAGAAGAATGGGTGTGAAAGTGTGAGTGTGCAAGGTGTGGGTGTGTTTGTGTCAAACGTCAACCAATTCTTGTCCTGTATAAGAACATTGTTTATCTTTGCAATAATGGAATACGCTCCCAATGGCAAAAGACTTTTATCATTACAATTTTAAAAAAGCGCTGGAAAAGGATGGCTGGGTGATTACGCATGATCCTTATGACATGCGAATTGGCCGTATCAGTTTTGAAATTGATTTGGGGGCAGAGAAACTGATTGGTGCAGAAAAAGGCTCAGAAAAAATTGCAGTTGAAATCAAAAATTTCGTGGGTCCATCAGAAGTGAATGAACTGCATAAAGCAATTGGTCAATTTATTGATTATTTTGTAGCTTTAGGACTGAATGATCCAGAAAGGGTTCTTTTTCTTGGAATCCCGGAAGAAGCTTGGAATGATTTCTTCCAGGAATTGGTCGTTCAAAAAGCATTGGAGCTCATTCATGCAAAAATCATTGTATTTAACCCCTTCAACGAAACAATAACGGCATGGATAAAGTAATAAAATACCAAAATATTCTCGTAGCCTTCATTGAAGAGCACGCCAAGCGCAAGCCAGTAAACATGCCTGATATAGACAGTTATACCTTTATTGACCGAGAGCACAACCATTTTCAATTGCTGCAAAGTGGTTGGCAGGATGATCGTTTCGTTTTCACTGTTGTTTTTCATTTTGACATCAAAGATGAAAAAATCTGGCTTCAGCGCAACATTACTGAGTATGAGATTGTGGACTATTTGATGGAAAGCGGAGTGCCTAAGGAAGACATTGTATTGGGATTTCGGCATCCTAAAGTTCGGCCTTTTACAGGGTTTGCGGTATCATAACCCTTCAATGCAACAACAAATAAACCATCTCCCGCAACAACTCCTCATCCCCCTTCCCGGTGCTATTGTAATTCACCCCTTTTGACTTCAAATCAAACTCTTTCAGCACCTCAATCGCCTTTTCCGCCCGTGCCCGGTTGAAAAAACGCGTCGCTTCGCGGTAGTCTTTGAGGAAAAAAGCCGAGCGCAATTCCAGTGCCTCCAGTTGTTCCTTTTCCGAAGCTTGTAAGAAAAAATTCAGCAGATACACCTTGCTAAAAAAGCTGTACAAGGAAGAAATGATTACGGTAATCGGGTTGCGTTTGGGATTGGCAGCGAAGTAGTTGGCGATGCGGTTGGCCTTGAGTACATCGCGTTGGCCGAGGGCTTTTTGCAGTTCAAACACGTTGTAATCCTTGCTGATGCCGATTTGTTCCTCGATGTGTTTGGTGGTGATTTCCGTCCCCTGAGGCAGGTTGATGGCCATTTTATCCAGTTCGTTGGCCACCTTGTTGAGGTCGGTGCCGAGGTATTCGGCGATGAGGCCCGAAGCTTCGGGACGAATGTTTAGTTTTTTCTCTTTGAGGTAGTCCTGAATCCAGTTGGGCACCTGGTTGTCGTAGAGGCGTTTGGACTCGAACACCAGCCCTTTGGCCTGCACCGCTTTGCCAAATTTGGAGTTAAAATTGTACTTGCCATTTTTGTAACAGATCACCAGGATGGTGCTGTCCAGCGGTTTTTCCACATAGGTTTGCAGGTCTTTGAGGGTCTTCATGTCCTGCGCTTCCTTGAGGATTACGACCTGGTGTTGCGACATCATGGGGTAGCGGCGTGCCACGTCGACAATGGTCAAATGATCCACGTCCTTGCCGTACACAATGGTTTGATTAAAAGCCTTTTCGCTTTCATTGAGCACCTCATTTTCGATGGCATCGCTGATCACATCGATGAAATAGGCCTCGTCGCCGTGTAGGAAGTACAGCGGCTTGTATTGCTTTTGCTTGAGCGATTTGAGTATCTCCGGGAAAGTCATGCGGCAAATTTATTGTAAAAATTCGGAGCCATTGCAATCATTTTTTCCACAGCTTGTTTAAATTGGAGTCTTGTTAATAGAAGTCCTCACAAATCAGGGGCTTTTCATTAATTTGAGTCTAGTAATATCCGTCCGAGCCTAACTTAAATCGCAAGATGAAATTCTCTGTCCTCCAAAATAGCCGCTATTTCCTGTTTAGCATCAGCCTCTTGTTGCTCCTGCTCTTGCTGGCCAACTGGGTGGGATTGAGCAAAGAGCCCGTCCATTTCAACACGCAGGTCAAACCCATTTTCAACAAAAAATGCATCTCCTGCCACGGAGGAGTGAAAAAAAATGGCGGCTTCAGCATGATGAACCGTGCCGAAATGCTGCGCCCCAACGAGTCGGGCAAACCCGCCATTGTGCCCGGAAAACCCAACGAAAGTGAGTTGATGCGCCGCATTACCCACCACGATCCCGAAGAACGGATGCCCTTCGAAGCAGCTCCACTGTCCAACGCAGAAATCGCCACGCTGAGGCAATGGATCAAAGAAGGCGCCATCTGGGGTACCCACTGGGCATATGTGCCAGTACAACCCGTGCAGGTGCCTTCCCTGAAAGGATTTTTGGGCTTGTTTCCACAAAAAAACAGCAAGTGGGCCAAAAGCGACATCGACAAGTTTATCCTGGCCGAAATGCAAAAGCAGGGCCTGAACCCATCCCCCAAGGCCGACAAAGCGACCTTGTTGCGCCGGGTCAGCCTCGATCTGATCGGCATGCCCGCACCCGATTCGATTGCCAAATCTTATCTGCAAGACCACAGTCCAAAAGCCTATGAAAAACTGGTGGATGCCCTCCTGGCCTCGCCGCGTTTTGGCGAACGTTGGGCAACCATGTGGCTGGACATTGCCCGCTACGCCGATACCAAGGGCTACGAACGCGACCCCGGGCGGCAGATTTGGCATTACCGCGATTGGTTGATCCGGGCCCTCAATCGGGACATGCCTTACGATCAGTTTTTAGTGGATCAAATTGCGGGTGACTTGTTGCCCAATCCCACCGATGCGCAATACCTGGCCACTGCTTTTCACCGCAATACCACCACCAACGACGAGGGCGGTACTGACAATGAAGAGTTTCGGGTAGCCGCTGTGGTGGACCGCGTGAATACCACTTTTGAAGGCTTGCTAGGTACCACTTTTGCTTGCACCCAGTGCCACGGCCACCCTTACGAAGACATCAAACACGAGGAATATTATCGGGTAATGGCCTATTTCAACAATGCCCGCGACGAAGATACTTACGAGGAATATCCCCTCTTGCGCCACTACCCTACTGCCGACAGTGTAAAACTGGACAGCCTGTGCAAATGGGTCGCCAAAGTGAGTACGCCCAAGCGCAGTTTGGAGATGTACACCTTCCTCAAAACCCTGCAACCTTCCATCTACTCCATTGCTGGTGATCAATTTGTCAACAGTGAATTGTACGACACCAAAACCCTGGTGATGCGTAAAGACGGAATTGCGCGCTTCAAACAAGTAGGCACTTATGGCGCCACCAAATTGATCTGCCGCCTTCGTCCCCACACGGAAGGGGGGCGCTGGGAAATCCACGCAGACAGTGTGAATGGGCCGCTGGTGCTCGATTTTCAAGTGCCCAGTACGGAAGGGGGCTGGAGGATTGTTGAACTGGACATCAAAGCGCCTGCGGGCAAACACGATTTGTACTGGGTATACCGCAATCCAGCCATCAAAGAAATCACTCAGGGGGGCATCGGGTTTGACTGGTTTTATTTCACCCAACCTTTTCCGGGCAAAGACGATCCTGGCTACGCCAAATACCAGGCAGATTTCTGGCATTTGCTCAAATCCAATCCGCCTTCCACGCCCGTCATGGTGGAAAGTCCCTGGTTTATGCAGCGCAAAACCCAGGTTTTTGAACGGGGCAATTGGCTGGTCAAAGGCAAAGAAGTTGAGCCCGGAGTACCCAAAATCCTCGGCGCAGTAGACAGCAAAGCGCCCAACAACCGCCTGGGTTTTGCCCGTTGGTTGAGCAGTGCTGAAAATCCATTGACTGCCCGCACTTTTGTCAATCGTTTGTGGGAACAACTTTTTGGGATGGGTTTGGTGGAAACACTGGAGGACATGGGCTCTCAGGGTACCACGCCTACTCACCCTGAGTTGTTGGATCACCTGGCCTGGCAATTTACCCACCAACAAAAATGGAGCATCAAAACTGCACTGAAAAACATTGTGAGCAGCAACACCTACCAGCAACGCTCCGAAACATCGCCCCAATTGCAGGAAAAAGACCCTTACAATCGCTACTACGCCCGAGGCTCGCGGGTACGCCTCAGCGCTGAACAGGTACGCGATCAGGCCATGGTATTGAGTGGGTTGTTCAGTACCAAAATGTACGGCCCGGGGGTGATGCCCTACCAGCCCGAAGGCATTTGGGCCAGCCCCTATGGCAACGAAAAATGGGTACAGAGCCAAGGTGAAGACCGTTACCGCCGCGCGGTGTACACCTACCACAAACGCACCAGTGCCTACCCCTCGATGTTGACCTTTGATGGCACTTCGCGCAACGTGTGTACGGCCCGCCGGATTCGCACCAACACGCCCTTGCAAGCGCTGGTGACCCTCAACGACCCCGTTTATGTGGAGGCGGCTCAGGCCCTCGCCAAACGGATGCGTTATGCGGGTGCGGAGGTGGATCGCCAAATTGCCCGGGGGTATTACCTGGCGCTCAAACATAAAATTGATGCCAAAAAAGGAGTAATTTTGGCCAAATTGTACCAAAAAGCCCTAGCTAAGTACCAGGCTGATCCCAAATTGACGCAGGAATTGTTGGGGGAACAAAAGGTCAAAGACCCCGCTGCACATGCCGCTTTGACTATTGTTGCCAATGCGATTTTGAATTTGGATGAAGTGATCACTAAAAGTTAGGTTGTGGCAAGATCATTACCAGCCACGGGCGAATCGCCGGATTGAATTTAGACTAGCTGTCAATTGATAATAATTTGTTTTATTCAAAAACAACTTAAGTATGAAAGAACCTGTAATCTTACTTTATTTGCTCCTCTCAATGACCTTGCTCCGAGCACAATCTGTATGGGAGGTCGGTGTTTTTGGAGGACTGGCGGCCTACTCAGGAGATGTGAATCCATCACTTACCTCTCGGTTTAAGGATTTTACGCCTAGCATAGGTCTGACCACCCGAACGAATTTATCCAACCATTTTGGATTTCGGGTTGGGCTTACTTATCTAAAGCTCAAAGGAGACGATGAACATTATGAAAGTCGAGAATCCCGCGATTTTAATTTCAATACCAACCTCGTGGAACTTAGTCTTGTGGGCGAATGGGAGCCATTTGGGGCCAATCGCTATTTCACGGATGCCGAAGGAGAAACCCGCATGGATAGATTGATTTCCCCTTATTTGTTTGCTGGAGTCGGATTGATGGGAGGCGGACTCAACACCAATTTTTCAAATTACCGGGGGAAAAATGAACAAATTCTTGCGGGCATTAGCAAAGACCGCGAATATGGAAATTCGTTGCTGGGCGTCAGCCTGCCCATAGGATTGGGGATTAAATTTGATTTATCGGAAAACTTTTCTTTGGCCCTGGAAGGCAGTATTCGAGGTAGTTTTACCGATTATCTGGATGGTATTAGTTTTTCGGCCAGCCCCGCGGCTAAAGACGTTTACATGAATATGGGGATAGTCGTTTATCGTCGTTTTGGGACTCCGAAAAGCGAGTGATAAAGGGTTTTTCAATAAAAAAGGCTAGTGCATTGACTCATGAGTTAATGCACTAGCAAGTCAGGCAATAGGATGCCTATTTACCGTTGAAGCAGCACTTTTTTCGTCTGTCGTCCGGTTGCATTGTCCCATATTACAAAGTACATACCAGTGCCTAACCCTTGAATATCGATCCGCACTCGGCTATGGAATTCGGGCAAAAGCTGAGTTTTTAGTACCCTTCCTTGTATGTCCACCAACTTGATTGAGCTGGGTTCGGAGGAGTGCCCCATCAGGAATAATTCGCCATCAGCTGGATTGGGATAAAGCGTCATAGGAGCTTGATGCCCAGCGTGGTTGGTACTTACGGTACCTACACAAGCCTGTTGGTCGGTTACCACAAATTGATGCATCATTCCTCCACCCGTGGTATCTTCGTGTGTAAGAATATGGCAGTGATACATGTAGGTCAAATGGGGGGAAATCGGGCTAGGATAATCATCAAATTTGGCCATGAATCGCAATTTCCAATTTGGGAAAACCAATACATCGTCCTTCGGGCCATTTAAACCACGTGATTCCAGGTTTATCTTTACCCCCATTGAGTCAATATCGAGGATGCGGAAAAAAATTTTATGGATGTGAAAGGGATGCGCTATGCCGGAACTGTTGGAAATTGTCCAAACTTCTTTAGCCCCCAGGCAAATCGTATCATTGATGGTATTTAAATCATAAGTGCTGTGATCAATCGTAAAACCTTTACCATCATTCTTCCCAACCAGTTCTTTCGTACGTCGACGGTCGATGTTAAAGGTGTCCCTGATCACTGCATCCCACTCTGTTTCAAAAGGAGTGAAGGCATTCACGGGCTGGTATCCACTTGGATCGGCCACAATTCGAATCTGTAGAAATGAGTTACCTTTGGTTGCATCTCCACCTTTTCCTGGGCCAGTTGGGTTGGGACTACCCACAATGTAGCTAGGCATTTCTTTGTTTAAATTACGCAGGTACAACACATCACCTGGTTTGTATGCCGTAAGGTCCAGCAGAATTTCATAACGCTCGCCCGGGCCAGTCAGCAGTGAAGTCCGGTCTAAGGCCTTGATCACATAGCCACCATCCGTTGCGATCAGTTTGAATTTTAGTGGTGTATAATTCTTAGAGGTATCCTTGGCCAAGGCAATTTTGATGCCTTTCCTGGTCGAACCATTAAGCACTCGGAGGCGCACAAAATGAGCGGGTAATTCCACATAGGGATTGGTTACCCCATTTATGGTATTCAGTGGTCGTCCTAATTTCATCGTATCAATGACGAATTTACCAGACTTACGCGATATCCCTTGGTCTCCAAAAACAAGAGGGATATCATCAATGCCATAGGTACGTGGCAAGGTAGCCGCAATTGGGTCTCCATCTTGTTCCGAAATAATCATACCGGATAAGCCCAATTGCACTTGAGGGAAGGTATTGTCGTGAAAATGGGGGTGATACCAAAGGGTAGCTGGCTGATCCAGGTTTTTAAAAAAAACTGGCCAGGTTTGCTTTACCTCGATGTGTTGATGCGGACCTCCATCTATTTCAGCTCTGATTTCGGCTCCATGCCAGTGGGTAGTGGTAGGTTGGGGCAACATATTAGTGACCGTAATGTGCGTCATTTGGCCAGTTTTCCATTTCAAGGTTGGCCCCAGGTAGGTCATAGCATTGGAGCCTGCTACATTGTAAGCCCAGGCCTCAATCCCCTTTTGATCATTACCATTAAGGGTATCCGTAGGATTGCCCGGATTGAATTTGTGTAACTGCTTACTCATCACCAGCTTGACAGTATCTTTACTGGCATCATAAAGTGGTGGTATGGGTATTTTGTTGATAAAGCTTGGTTGTGCTGCCAAAGCTCCAGCAAAAAACAACATGAACAAGAAGGAGATTTGTAAGGGAATACTCATTAAACGCATAGTAAGTAGATTTTAGGTGAAAAAGAAAAAAGGTGAATCGATGTATTGTCAAACGTACCCAAATTAAGGTGAATTCAAGACTTCTGAAAGGCATTTATTTTTATGGCAGGTCGAAAAAGTCGGGTTGATCCGCTAGTCTTAGTCTTCCCCTTCAACTTCCAAGGCGCAACGCTGGTTTAAGGTCTCTGGTTTGAACCAATATTCGGGCGTCTTCAGACGCAAAATCATGCAGGATGTTTAATAAAAAGGACAAGTTTCTTGTTGGAATGGTCTGGTTTTGAAAATTAAAAAACTCATTTTCTTTTGATTACACACGTCTGGGAAAGACTTGGACCAGCGGTAGCGCGATGTTTTTGGTTGATTTTAAAGAGTTTAGGCTTACGGAACACTTGAACTAGCGGGAAGACTTGGACCAGCGGTTTAGCTTAACCATTCTGCATAATTTTTTATTACAACCCATTTTTTTTCAATTTTCTTAAAAAGAGTAACGCTACCTCCTCCGCATTTGCTACCGCAAAAGTAGTTAATTTCTACTATGCACATTTTTTTATCTGAGTTGAATATTGGAAAAGAACACATGATAAACCCTTGCCCATAGTTCTGATGAAAAGCATTCCAGCCTTGTGAAATATCATGCGCAAAAAGCTCATCTAGTTCTATTTTTTGCAATACATACAAAGATTGTATACTTGACCTATCCCATTTTTTATTTGAAATGGTTTTGGTTTTGATTTGGTTACGGAAAGTACTAATGTCCCGGGACGTGAATAGTTTATCTGAAAATATTTGTGTGGTATCTTCTATTAAAACGCCAATAGTCGAATTATCAGCTAGATATATAAAATCATGGCTAATTGAATCTAGTACTGCATTGATAAATACATACTCATCTCTATCTAACATATTTTTTTTTGTTTTCATTTGACATGAAAGTGTGAACATTAGAAAAAGGACATACAAAAAACGAGTGATTAGCGTTTTAGTCCTAATTCTTCGTAAAAATTTTAAGATAAAGGCACTACGGGCCTTGAATTTGTTTTTGTCATCATTCATACACTTCTCAATTGCCATCATAGTCCAACATTTTTGATTTAACTTGATCTGGTGTCAGACTAAGTTTTAAATTTTGATTTACATTGATTAATATTCTAAGCCCAGTTTGTGGCCCGCTTGTCCAAGTCTTGCCCATCCATCGGCCTTCAAGGCGCAACGCTGGTTCAACGTCTCTGACTTGAACCAATATTCAGGCGTCTTCAGACGCAAAATTATGAAGGATGTTTAACGACAAGGAAAAGACTTTTGTTGGATTGGGTCGGTTTTTAAAAATTAAATGACTCATTTTCTTTTGATTACACACGTCTAGAGACGTGCAGATAATAGTACAGGTCTGGAGACCTGTACCAGCGGTAGCGCGATGTTTTTGGTTTGGGCTTGGAAGACTTGGACTAGCGGGGAAAGCCTTTTTAAGGAATGTACTTTCGCCTGCGGGAAAATAAAATTCCCCAACCTCTTACAAAGCATTTTTTTATTTCAAAACCATTCCAAAAAGCGTATTTTCGTAAAAGAAATGACGAATTTGGAATTCTATGCAGCAATCGAAAATCAACATATACCAGGAAGCCATCCTGAGCAAAGCCGAGTTATCCACCCGGCGTTTGTTCCTCAAACAATGTGGCATGGGCCTGGGGGCGGTCGCCTTGAGCCAATTGTTGGGATCTTGTGTTCCAAGTGGAAGTACTGCTGGTATCAATCCAGTGCAATACGACCCGAACAACCCGATGATGCCCCGCACATCCCATTTTCCGGGCAAGGCCAAGGCGGTGATTTATTTGCACATGGCTGGGGCACCTTCTCAATTGGAAATGTTTGACTTCAAACCCGATTTGGCCAAACTGGACGGACAATTGTGCCCCGAATCCTTGCTGGCAGGCAAACGTTTTGCCTTCATCCGGGGGGTGCCCAAAATGTTGGGTCCGCAAGCCAAATTCCAGCAAAGAGGGCAATCCGGTGCCTGGGTATCCGACATTTTACCCCACTTTTCCGAGCTCGCCGATGAGGTTTCTTTCCTCAAGGCGGTGCATACCGATCAGTTCAACCACGCTCCCGCCCAGTTGATGATGCAAACGGGGAGTGCGCGCCTGGGGCGCCCCAGCATGGGTTCATGGGTGACGTATGGCTTGGGTTCCGAAAACAACAACCTGCCCGGCTTTGTGGTGCTGACTTCCGGCGGGCAAAACCCCGATGCTGGCAAAGCGGTTTGGGGCAGCGGGTTTTTACCATCAGTCTATCAAGGCGTTCAATGCCGCTCGGCGGGTGAACCCGTGTTGTACCTGCAAGACCCACACGGCATCGACCGCGACCTGCGCAAAGCCTCCATCGACGCCATCAACGAGGTGAACCGCAAAACTTACGAAGAGTTTCAGGATCCCGAAATCATGTCGCGGATCGCACAATACGAAATGGCTTACCGCATGCAGGTTTCAGCTCCCGAGGTGATGAACATCAGCGACGAACCGGACTACATCAAGGAAATGTACGGGGTACAACCCGGCAAGGAGTCCTTTGCCAACAACGTCCTACTCGCCCGTAAACTGGTGGAAAAAGGGGTGCGTTTTGTACAACTCTACGATTGGGGTTGGGATACCCACGGCACCGATGCAGGCGGCTCGGTAGACATAGGTTTGGTCAACAAATGCCGCCAAATTGACAAGCCCATCAGTGCCCTCATCCTCGACCTCAAACAACGGGGCCTCCTGGATGAAACGCTGATCGTATGGGGTTCCGAATTCGGCCGTACGCCCATGCAGGAAAACCGGAATGGCATGGAGCTACCTTTCAAAGGCCGCGACCACCACGCCGACGCTTTCACCGTTTGGATGTGCGGTGGCGGCATCAAAAAAGGGGTGACTTATGGCGAAACGGATGAAATTGGCTTTAGCCCCATCAGTGGCAAGGTTTCCGTTTTTGATGTGCAGGCCACCATCCTCAATCAACTGGGTTTTGAACACGAAAAATTCACCTATCCTTTCCAAGGTCGGCCTTTTAGGTTGACGGATGTGGAGGGAGAAGTGATTCGAGCAATAGTTTGATAGAGTTGAAAATTTCTCGCCCGACTCTAAGTTTTACAAAGGCGAAGCGACAAAATGTTATATTCAAGCAATAGCCCCAGATGAGTTGACCAGCGGCAGAGCCGCCAAACGTCTGTAGGGGTAAGGGAACGAAGGCAGATTAAAGGTGCGTAGCACCGAAACAGAAGAAAAGTTCCGGTGCTACGCACCTTTAATACATTGCTTGATCTAATGCTACAGACGTTTAGCGGCTCTGCCGCTGGTCGTTAGCACCAAATGGAGCGATTTGTGTGATTTTTGTCGCAACAACTTTATTAAACTTTGAGTAGGGCGGCAACGCTTCAACTTCTTTTCAACAATTCAACATTTCAATTTTTATGCATAACCGACGCAAATTCCTCGCTCAATCCCTCAGCCTTGGAGCGGGGCTCATGATAGATCAAGTTTCGGCGCTGGCTGAAACGCCATTGTCGTTCCAAGTACCAGCGGATTTCTCCCTGAAAATGCTGGCCACCAACTGGGGATTCAGTGGCAGTATGGACGAATTTTGTGCCAAAGCCAAAAAAGCCGGCTACGATGGCATCGAAGTGTGGGCACCTACCAACGACAATGATCGGATTGCCCTCGAAAGAGCAACCAAAGCCAATGGACTGGAGTACGGCTTGTTAGTGGGTTCTGGGAGCAGTGATTTTAAGGAGCACTTCACCCAATTCATCCAGGCCCTGAAAAATGCCGCTAACCTCAAGCCCTTGTACCTCAATTGCCATTCCGGGAAAGACTATTTCACCCCGGATCAGGCGCAAAACATCATCGAGCTGAGCATCACTGCGGGTAAGGCCTCGGGGGTACCGGTTTACCACGAAACCCACCGCGGGCGGATTTGTTATTCGGCACCGATTACCCGGGCTTTGCTGGAAAAAATTCCGGGCATGCGCCTTACCCTCGACATCTCGCATTGGTGTGTGGTGCACGAATCCTTGTTGGCCGATCAAAAAGAAACGGTCGACTTGGCCCTAGCTCGCACCGACCACATCCACGCCCGGGTCGGGCACCAGGAAGGACCGCAAGTAACCGACCCGCGTGCACCCGAATGGGCAGACGCCCTCAAAGCGCACCTGGCTTGGTGGGACAAGGTGGTGGAAATGAAGGTGAATCAAAAACAGCCCATGACCATTTTAACCGAATTTGGCCCGCCCATGTACCTACCCACAGTGCCCTATACCCGGCAACCCCTGGCAGATCAATGGGCCATCAATGTTCACATGATGGAAATGCTGCGTTCACGGTATTTGGTTAAAAAATAGTTCTTTATGCTTAATTTTCTCGGTCGTTTCCATCCTTTATTGGTTCACCTGCCGATCGGCATTTTGCTACTGGCGGTACTTTTTGCCTGGCTGGGCCGTTGGCAGCGCTTTCAACACTTAAAAGCAGTCGTGCCATTTGCATTGTTGATGGGTACACTGGCCGCCATTTTTTCCTGTGTGACGGGTTATCTCTTGTCTTTGAGCGGCGAATACGACTTGCAGACCTTGAACCAACACCGCAATCTGGGCATTGCCGTAGCCGTATGGGGCACCTTGTTGCTGCTCCTGCAAAAATCAGGGATCAACCGCAGGTTTGGGTTTCTCCTACAAGTGGTTTTGTTGGCCCTGGTCAGTGGTGCCGGGCATTTGGGGGGCTCTTTGACGCACGGCAGCGATTATTTGACGCAAGGGCTGCCCGAGCCTTACCGCAGTTGGTTGGGGCTACCTCCCGCAGTTCTCGCCCCTGCTCAAATCAAAAACCTGCCGGAAGCCAATGCCTATGCGGCAGTAGTAGCCCCCTTGTTGCAGGAAAAATGTGTTTCCTGCCATGGTTCAACCAAACAAAAGGGCAAACTGCGGCTCGACAGCCCCGATTTCATCCAAAAAGGAGGCAAAAATGGGGAAATTGTACTGGCCGGAAAAGTAGCCGACAGTGAATTGATGCGCCGCCTGCTGCTGCCCAAATCCGACGAAAAACACATGCCGCCCAAGGAGAAAAACCAACTCAGCGAGGCCGAAGTTAAATTGTTGCATTGGTGGATTGAAACGGGTGCCACTTATGATAAAAAAGTGAAGGATCTGCCACAAACCGAGGAGATTAAACCTTTGTTGGCTGCTTTGCAAAAAGGAGAAACGGCTTCAGCTCCTGAGGTATCAATTTGGCCCGAAGTAAAGGTATCCGCGCCTGATCCGCTAGCCTTGCAAGCATTGAAGGATGCAGGGGCAGTGGTGGTGCCGCTGGGGCAGAACAATACCCTCATTGCGGTCAATTTCATCAATGTGCCGGATGCTGATGCCAAAGACTTGGCTTTGTTAAAACCAGTGGCCAAACAAGTCGTTTCGCTGCGTTTGAGCGGGGTGGCAGTTGGGGATCAAGCCTTAAAAATCCTGGCAGAACTGCCCCATTTGACCAAGTTGTATTTGGATGGAACTAAAGTAAGTGATGCGGGGCTGTTGGCGCTGAAATCGGCCAAGTACCTGAGCTACCTCAACCTCGTCAACACCAAGGTCAGCAAGACGGGTTTGATGCACTTAAAGGCAGTTACGAGTTTGCGCGAGATTTATGTGTACCAAACGGCAGTCAAAGGTAGCAGCGATTGGCAGGCACTCAAAAGTCTGTTGCCCAAAGTGAATATCGACACGGGCGGGTATATCGTGCCAACGCTGGTTTCGGATACAACATTGGTAACTGAGGCCCCAAAAGCACAGGATTAGGAGCATGCCTTATGCTGGTTTTGAAATAAAAAAATCATAAACCTAATGTGATATTCAATTCATTTAGGGCGACCATTTAAATACCCAAATCACTACAAATCAGCTATTTGGACATTTAAATGGTCGTCCTAGGGATTCACCGAAGAAAGATGCGCGCCTGCGGCACACCCTGGTAAAATTATTTTTGCGCCAAATAATCAGCAGTAGCAAATACCTCGCCTACCACGATGTTTTTGTTTTTCCCAATCACAAATTCGCTCAGCCCCACGTGGCTTTTGTTTCGCGGGTTCCAGTCGTAGGTATAGCCCAATTGGGTGAAGGGGTACCGATTGTACAAGGTGGAATCGGCAAAAGATTGACGGGCTTGTTCCAGGAGCCAAAGCAAGTTCTCCGCATTGGCTGCGGCGGGGTTTTTCAGGTACAATTCACAAGCTGAATCATTGACTTCGGTATCAATGCAGGGGCGGATCAAGTCCTGGGGGCGTACCCAAAACTCTACGAAGATTTTTTTGTCCGCGTTGGGGGGCAAGCCCAGCAATTGTTTGAGGCGTTTTTCGGGGTCAGCTACCTTCTTTTGAGCCGCCAGCCAGTTTTGTAAGTCGGGGGCCACGGTGACCCAAATCGGGTATTTGCCAGTGTTGTAAAATCCGGTTTTGTCGTCGTTTTTGTAATACTTCGCATCCGCTTTCCAGGAAGAAACCAGCACGTATTTTTCACCATTAATGGTTTTCCACTTCAGGGATGGAGCATCGGGAATGATTTTGGTGAGGGTGTTGCTGATTTTGCTGGCGCTGGGTTGAGCAGCGTCGTTGAGGGCTTTGGTGTAGCGGTACTTGATGCTACAGGCGCTCAGGGCGATCAATAGAGCTGCCCAAAATAAGGTATTCCGTGTTCTTGGTAGATAAGACATATCACAGTTATTTAGGTTAAACGATGAGTCAACAATCCAACGAAAATAAGCTTATTGCTGAAAATAAGTGAATTTTTATAAATATATTGACAAGGATTAAAAACCCTTAAAATGAATCTTCAGGTCTACCAAACCGAATTGCCCCAAATCCTGCCCTACCGCGACTTGTATTTGCAAGCCATGAACCGCCAAATCCGCTACAATGCCACTCACGAGCGCGGTAGGTCAAGCCTTTATTCATTCGTTATGGATGAGATACCCATTGGTTATGCCGCCATCAAAGGGAAAAATGAACCAACTGATCGGGATTGTATTTTTGAGTTTTTCCTGCTGCCCGCACACCGCAAATGGGCTAGTTTGGCCTTTCAACAATTGATCCTGCTCACTCAGGCAACCTACATCGAATGCCAAAGCAATGATGGGTTTATCACCCCCTTGTTGTATGAATTTGCGGAGCAAATTCGAACCGAAGTCATTTTATTCGAGGACCACCACGTGACAGATTTAAAAATACCGGATGTCACTTTTCGCCCCTACAATGACGACGATAAGGTCTTCGAACACCAATCTGAGCCACTTGGAGATTATGTGCTGGTTTGGAACAATAGCGTTGTTGCTACGGGCGGTTTTTTGCTGCACTACAATCGCCCATTTGCTGATTTATACATGGAAGTTCAGGCTGAACACCGCGGCAAAGGTTTAGGCAGTTATCTATTGCAGGAGGTAAAAAAAGCCTGCTACCTGGCTGGTAGGGTGCCTGCTGCGAGATGCGATTTGAAAAACAAGGCTTCGAGGGGGTGTTTGGAAAAGGCCGGGATGGGGGTTTGTGGGTTTGTATTGGAGGGGGTGGTGAAGCTGGATAAAACATAAAGAATGTTGTGTCACAGAGCATTTTAGTCCTATGAGTGACTTAAATTGATAAAAAAACACGGTGAATGCCATAAAAATCAGAAACCAACCATATATTGCATTTAGATCAAATATCACATCATAGATCAAGTGAAAAAAGCTTTAACCGTTAAAACAATTTTCCCATGAAAATTTTTGAGCAAGAACTTACTGTTGAACTTTTGGTAAAGTATGCGGAAACAGAAAAAATCTGGTTGCCAGAATTTCAGCGCTCATTTGTTTGGGACTATAATCAGATAAGGCTACTAATTGATAGCCTATTCCATAATTATACAATTAGTAGCATTCTTATTTGGGATGGACTAGATGAACTAGCTCGCCGAAGAGTAGGTGGTAGTATAAAAGAAATAAAAACACCAGAAACAAATGAAAATGACCGAATTGTTTATTTACTTGATGGACAGCAAAGAACAACTTCTCTTACTCTCTGTTTTACAGATAAACCAGTTTATTTAGGGTCTAACTTTAAAAAGAAAGAAGTAATAAATTTATTCTGGGATACTAGTTACCAAGGAGATGATCCTGAACAAAGATGGGTATTTGATGACGAAGTACTATTTGAAGAATCGGCTAATAAAGTAGCATTAAAAAATCTTACTCAGGAGGAAATTTTTAAAAAATATGGCGCTCGATTCGTTAAACTTAAACATGCATATAACTGGAGTTTGTCATCAAATAGCATTCTTTCACAGATGGATAATGACTCGCACATGTTCATTGAATACATGAAGAGCATTCAACAAATCCAGAAAGATATTTTATACCGTAGAGTTTTCGATATTGAACAAAAAGGGTCTCTTGAGCAGGTATTAGAAGTCTTCGAGCGAATCAATACAAAAAATACGAAACTAAGTATCTATGACATTATGGTGGCAAAAACTTACCGAAAAATAGAAAATGATTATTTTGATCTTCGAAAGTACTTGCTAGTACTAAACCATCGTGGGCCCATTGATTCAAATTATTTCAAAAACATAGAAAAAATCGACCTTAATAAGGCTAGTCTGCTTCTTAATGAAAGTGATATGTTGCCTGTTATTTCAATTATGCTAAATAAAGAATTCAAATTAAACGGGGCATTAAAATTAAAAACCAATGATTTGATTGAAAATGTTAAACTTCTTCATGACAAATTCCAACTTTTAATCGAGCTCCTAAATAGTTATTTCAATATTGAACGCAAAGAATTATCTAAATATCAGCCAATCATTAAATTCCTTTCCGCATTCATTACGCATTTTGATAAAATCGAAATAGTCCATCAAAAATTCATTAAAGAATGGTTCTGGAATACTTTACTATTCAATCGATATCCAGGCTCACAAAATGAAAGAATTGCTAAAGATTTTAAACTAGTACAAGAGAATGACCTAACTGCGGCGATGGAACGAATGAAAAGTGATAATACTAGAAATTTCAACTATATAAAATCTGAAGCAAATATTGGGATAAACATTTTTGAAGCCCATTATTCATCAAAGAATCAACAATTATACAGAGCTATGCTACTCTTGTTAAAAAGCAGAAATGCCAAAGATTTCTATTCAGGAGTAAGGCCCTTAAAAGAAAATATTTCACATTATGAGTTGGAAGAACATCACATTTTTCCGATAAATTCTTCAATAGGAAAAATCATTAAAGACTGGTACAAAGCCCCTAAAACTGAAGATATAATCAATAACATCGCAAACATAGCATTGATTACAAGAGAAACCAATAACAATAGAATTAAAAAGAAAAACCCTTCTGTTTACATAAGTGAATTTGAAGAACAATTTATGCTTAGTCAACAGCAAGATGAGTTCACTAGGCTTCTTGATAGTCAGTTCATTAACCAAAAGGCATTTGAAGCACTAAAGAAAGACGATTTTGAGGCGTTTATCTTTGAACGTAACAGAGAATTACTAAATCAAATTTACTCTTTGTGCAACAATCAATGACGTATTATTGATCTGCTCTTTGAACCAACCTTTCAAAAAACACAAACCCATTTTTCCGTCCCACTTCCTTCAATGTCCCCAAAGCCTGCAACTCCGCCACCTTATTGATCTTACAAACAACATAAGTGGTTTTATCCACCTCGCCCTGCAACAACCAGTCCTGTTCATAACTCTTCGGGTTCTGGACAGGTTGTTTGCGGGTGTAAAACAAGTGCGCATAGGACTTGTAGCCATAGGTCCAGACGTAACAATCTTCCCCAATTTTACTTTCATAAAACTCGATGGCGGCTCGCTGGGAGTAGCCTTCCACTCGTTTGATAAAGGTGATCAGGGTGAAAAAGACGAAGCAGCCCGTGCAAAGGAACAGCGTGGGGAAAGCCACTTGAGCCCCCTTGCGGCGGAGTAAAATAAAAAAGGCAACCAAGGTCAACAGCAAAAACAAACCCGGCCAAAACTCCCAGCCTGTCCAACGCACCTGTGCCTCCATATTGGCGTACGCAAAGGGATCTTTGTCCATGAAGGTTTGCAGCAGTTCCGGGCGTTGACCCAACCAGGGCAAGGCCACTATGACGAGGATGTACAAGCCAGCAATGCTCCACAAACCAATTTTAAGTCCACGATTAAAGGGGATTTTTCCCTCAATGATCCCTTCCACACTCAGCGCCGCCAGGTAAGTCAAAGGGAAATAAGCCAGTGAAGAATAATGGACAATTTTAGATTTGACGATGGTGAACAAGATGAGTACCACCCAAAACAAAAATTTCATCCAACGCCGAAAATCCACCTGCACTTCCCGCTCCGCCTCGGGCAATTTGAAAAAAGCCCGGATGGCAAAAATGGAAGCAGGGAAACACCCCACCAACAAAACCACGAAGTGATACCCCGGGAATCCGCCATGCCCTGCGTCGGGTGTGCTGAACAAGCGGTATTGGTAGCGCGTAAATTCGGTGATGAACCAGGGCCCGTTTTTGATCGTTTCGATGCCAAACCAAAGGCCAGTAATCAAAAAAGCGGCGATGGTAAAAAGGGAGAATTGAGGCACGTTGATGTAAAAACGGAAACGTTTGTACACCCAATACACGCCCAAAGTCAGTCCAGTGATGAGGTACGCCGCGGGGCCTTTGGTCAAAATGGCCATGCCCAGGAGTAAGCCACCAATGATGAGGTAGCTCCATTTGTTCCAGGGCAGTTCGATCGCCTTTTGTTCTTTTTTCCAATAAAACAAAATCAGGTTGTACAAGCCTAAGAAAATGAACAAGTTGAACCAAGGGTCAATGATGCCCGACTTGAAATACAAAAAGGGCAAAACTGAACCGAAATAACTCAAGGCCCAGAGCAAACCCATTCGGTGGTGGTGCAATTTTGCCCCAATGCGATAGATCACTACCAAAGTCAAAACCCCACAAATGGCATTGGGAAAACGGGCCGCGTACTCCCCTACCCCAAATACTTGCATGGCCAGCGCCTGCATCCAGACGAACAGCGGCGGTTTTTCCCAAAACGGCAGGTAATTGATCAATGGGCGCAGGTAGTTTTTGGAAATCAGCATTTCCCGACTGATCTCCGCAAAATTGATTTCGTCCCAGTCAAAGAGGTGAACTCCGCCTAAAAATGGCAGGAAAAATAGGCCAGCGAGGAGCGTGAGGCCGAGGCTGGTCAGCTTGGTTTCTTTATTTAGCATAAAACAAACTATGCTGTCGCATATTTAGAATACTCTCGCAAATCGGGAGGTAAAAAGCCAGGGACAATATCGCTTTTGGGCACCCCTTGCTCCTCCAACATTTCTCCAACTTCCCATTCGGTCATGTTTTGCTGAACCCAAATTTTGCCATCAATGATGTCAAAATGCATAGGGCAATCGTGTACAAATACGTCTCCATCCCAACCAATGGTCACCACTTGATAGCGATGGTTTTCTTTATCTGCAATGATCTCATTGCCTCCTTTGACGTTGGCGTATTTGATTTTGGCATATTCTTCGAGAATACCCAGAATTGCCTTTTCGTACTGCTTTATTTTATCCATTGGGAAATGGCTTGGTTAACGAGAATTCGAGATCAAATCCATTGATTATTAACAATGTGCGACTTCTCCGAAGTCGTAAAAAATTTATTTACCTCAACTTCTACAAATGTACGACTTCTCCGAAGTCGATCCAATGACCTCGGAGAGGTCACACATTTGTAGAAATTGATGACAGTTAACGTTTTACGACTTCGGAGAAGTCGCACGTTGGGAGCTAGTTGATTCAAAAACATGTTCGATTACAAAAGTATAACTATTCTCAACGAATATCAAGCGTTGCTACCGCCCCCACTTATCCAACTGGCTCAACAAGGCCCGAAAATCCTTCGGCAATTCACAAGTAAACACCATTCTTTCGCCCGTAGCCGGATGATCCAGTGTCAACTTGTGCGCATGCAGCGTCAATCGACTAACCAACGGGCGCTCCTCCTCCTGAGTTTTTTTCAAGTTGAATTTGCGCGTTTTGCTCTCAGAAAGAAAAAATTCACCCCGCTTTCCGTACATCGGGTCAACTGCAAGCGGGTGGCCGATGGTGGCAAAGTGAACCCGGATTTGGTGGGTACGCCCCGTTTTGATGTCCGCTTCTACCACTGAATAAGCTTTGTAGGTGTCCACCACCTTGTAGTAGGTCAGCGCCGATTTCCCCTTGCCACTCGCGATCATTTTGCCCAGTATGCTAGGGTGTGGAGCAATCGCTTTGTTGATTTCCCCAGTCGGTGGCGCTGGGCGGCCTTCCACCAGGGCCAGGTATATTTTTTCTACGGTGCGGTCCAAAAACTGTTGGTTGAGTGCCCGGTGGGCATCTTCATTGCGGGCAAAAACCAAAATGCCACTCGTTTCGCGGTCAATGCGGTGTACAATCCACACTTGTCCAAACTGGGCCTCCAACTCGTGGTACACATTGGGCTTGGTCTGATCAAAACGATCGGGAATGCTCAACATCCCGGAGGGTTTTTCACATACGATGATGTGCTCGTCTACAAAAATAATCTTCAGCGGATTTGCTTTCATAATTGGTTAAAGTGGCGTTTACGGCGACCATAATAGTCCATCGCAATGGATCGACTATAACGCCCCTGCGTGTTTTCGGCCTGAATGCGACAAGCGGCAACCCGCTGGGCTGCTTCCTGGCGTTTGCGGCGCAAAACTTTTAATTGTGGAAAAAAACTCCAATGCGCTTGCACAATGGCTTGAATGTGATCCAGGCGGCCCTGCGACAAAAACAAAACTGCGGCCAAGCCATCCATAACCAAGCGCAAAGGCAAGAGCCAGAGCAATTTACCAAAAGTTTCGTTTTTGTAAATGGTAAAAAGGGTATTGCGGAAATTGAGGTAGGTTTTGCGGGGCGTGTTGTAGGAAAGCGTTCCACCGCCCACGTGGTAAACCACCGATTGTGGGCGCACCACAATTTTGTAGCCAGCCCTTTTCAGCCGCCAGCAGAGATCAATTTCTTCGGCATGGGCAAAATAATCCGCATCGAAACCGCCGATTTTGTGAAACAATTCCGCCCGAATGAACATGGCTGCCCCGGTAGCCCAAAAAATCTCCTGAGTCGTATTGTATTGCCCCTGGTCTTTTTCAGTATGGGCAAAAATCCGGCCCCGGCAAAATGGATAACCCAAAGTATCCAGCCAGCCGCCCGCAGCTCCGGCGTATTCAAAGGTATCTCTTTGGTCAAAAGACAAAATTTTGGGCTGGGACGCGCCAATGTTTCGGTCTTTTTCCATGATTTGGATGATCGGTTCAATCCAGTTTGGAGAAACTTCGATGTCTGAATTGAGCAGCACATAATAATCTACACCACTCACCTGGCGCAGCGCTTCGTTGTAACCGCCGGCGTAACCATAGTTTTTAGGCAGCTCAATCAGGCGCAACTGCGGATAATGTTCCTCCAAAAACTCGATGGAGTCATCCGTTGAAGCATTGTCGGCAATGATCAACTCCAAATTGGGATAAGTACTTCTGAGCGAAGTAGGCAAAAAGCGCTCCAAATAATCCCGACCATTGTAATTCAAAATGACCACCGCCACCTTGGGAAAATGATCCATTGGCAAAAAATCATCATCACTCGCCTCCAGAAGTACCTTTTCTACGGCGATTCGATCTTTTTCCAACTGTTTGGTCAGCTCGATCAAATGATCAAATTTCTGATCATGGCGGATAAAATCAACCAGTTCCAGCGAAATTTTTTGGTCGTAAATGTCTTGATCAAAATCAAAAATATTGACTTCGATGGTCCGATTGTGGTATTGCGGCAAAGTTGGGCGGGTGCCGATGTACAACATCCCCCGATAATGATTGCCATTGACCCAGAGTTTCACGGCATAAATACCGTCGGGTGGAATCAATTTGAAGCGGTCGATGACTTCAATATTGGCAGTAGGAAAGCCAATGGTCCGGCCAATTTGTTGGCCTTTCACGACGGTTCCCACCAGCGGAAAGTAATGCCCCATCAATTGAGCGGCAGCTTTTACCGCACAGTTTTCCAGCGCATTGCGGATTTTGGTGGAACTCACCGTCATGTCATCCACCTGGCGTGGCTCAATTTCAATCACTTCGTAACCAAAGCGTTGACTGTGCCAGCGCAGGTAGTTGATGTCGCCCTGTCGGCTCAATCCAAAGCGGTGATCGTAGCCAATGACGATGCATTTAGGGTGAAATTTTTCCACCAAAAACTTCTCAATGTACTCATCCGCGCTCAGTTGGGAGAACTCCACGGTGAACGGAACCACTACCAAATGGTCTACCCCGTAACGTTCAAACAGACTGATCTTTTCCTCGGTAGTGGTGATCAGGCGTAATGAAGTATCTTTCGGAAATACAATAGAACGGGGATGAGGATGAAAAGTGATGACTACACTTTCGCCCTTTTGCTGCGAGGCAATTTGCTTTACTTGCTCAATAATGCTCTGGTGCCCTTCGTGCACGCCATCGAAAGAACCAATGGTAATTACGGCGTTGCTGAAGTCGGGCAGTTCGTTAAGGTCGCGGTGAACTCTCATGGTGTGCAAAGGTAATGTGCAAAGCGCAAGTGGGAAAGAGTATTTCAAAAACTCTTTTTTGACGTAGATTGTTTTACTTTTGTGCTCGGACTTTTTCCGTTAATGCGTTTCAAGAAATGTCGATAGATACATCCACTGTTGTCAGGGCTTTGGCCAAAGTAAGTGACCCGGTTACCGGTCAGGATTTGATTACCGCCAATATGGTTCGTGATTTGGCGATCGAGGGGGATTCGATCAGTTTTACCCTCGAATTGGCCTCCATCAACGCCCAACACAAGTCTGAGCTCAATTTTGCCTGTCAAGCGGCGATAGCCGAAGTGTACCCGGGAGTCAATGTGCACGTTCACATGATGTCGCGGGCAACTGAGACAAAACAGCCAACGAGTAGTTTGCCGCAAGTGCGCAATGTCATTGCGGTAGCCTCCGGTAAAGGTGGGGTTGGAAAATCAACGGTTGCCGCTAATTTGGCGCTGGGTTTGAAGATGCTAGGAGCAAGAGTAGGTTTGGTGGATGCCGACATCTACGGCCCTTCGGTTCCGACCATGTTTGGTTTGCAAGGCCAACGCCCCAAGGTACGCGATGTGTACGGCCAACCTAAGATGGTTCCCCTGGAAGCCTACGGGATTGCCCTGATGTCGATTGGGTTCATCATTGAACCAGAACAAGCGGTCGTCCTACGTGGCCCACGTTTGGCGGGCATCATCAAACAGTTTTTCAACGATTGCCTCTGGCCGGAGTTGGATTACCTGGTGGTTGACCTGCCTCCCGGCACGGGCGACGTACAATTGACTCTGGTACAAACTGTACCCGTTACTGGTTCAGTGATCGTCACAACCCCGCAAGAAGTAGCCATTATTGATGCGGTAAAAGCAGCCAACATGTTCCAACTCCCCGGAGTAGCTGTACCCATTTTGGGTGTGGTGGAAAACATGTCCTGGTTTACGCCCAAGGAATTGCCCGACCACAAGTACCTGATCTTCGGTCAGGGTGGTGGCAAAAAACTGGCGGTCATCAACAATACGGTACTCCTGGGGCAAATCCCCTTGGTGCAAGGCATTCGCGAGGCAGGCGATGGTGGTCGTCCCATTATTCTGGATGACGAAGACCCCATTTCACGCGAAGCTTTTTTGAACTTAGCCAAAAACGTTGCCCGCCAAGTAGCCATTCGAAACGAAACGATGGAGCCAACGCAGGTGGTGAAAATGAGTTAAAAGTGAAAAGCGAATAGCGAAAAGCGCGTGTAGCCAACCCATGGCTTTAGCCGTGGGGGGCACAAGATAAAACCCAGCCCACGAATTCATTCGTGGGGGATGTGCGTGTGAAATAGCCAGCCCGCAAAATTTTACGATAACCAGCCAACCCATGGCTTTAGCCGTGGGAGGCACAAAAACTGCTTCAACCCATGAATTTATTCGTGGGAAACGCCCGTGGTAGCGGACATATAAACAACAACATGGAAAAATCCGAATTAATCGCCCGTATCGACTCCGCACTCAACGACGTGCGCCCCCACCTCGCCGTAGATGGTGGCAACGTAGAAGTTGTGGACGTTACCGACGATAAGATCGTCAAAATCAAATGGATGGGCAACTGCGAAAACTGCAACATGTCGATCATGACCATGCGGGCGGGCATTGAACAAGCCATCAGAGTAAAAGTACCTGAAATCACTGGCGTAGTAGCAGTGAATGGTATCGTATTGTAAGTTTTGACAGCATGAACAGAGCAGCATTAATTGCCCAAATCCGCCACAAGAAGTCCTTTTTGTGTGTAGGATTGGACACAGAATGGAGCAAAATTCCAGCACATTTGTTGGAAACCGAAGACCCGATCTTTGAATTCAACAAGGCAATCATCGATGCTACGCGGGACTTGTGCGTAGCCTATAAACCCAATTTGGCTTTTTATGAAGCCCGTGGGCCTCAAGGTTGGCTGTCCTTGCAAAAAACCATAACTTATATTGGCCAGGATCACTTCACGATTGCTGATGCCAAGCGGGGCGACATTGGCAATACTTCCCGGCTTTATGCCCAAACTTTTTTTGAAACTTACACCTTTGATTCCGTAACGGTTGCCCCTTACATGGGCGCCGATTCCGTAAAACCCTTCTTAGATTTTCCCAACAAATGGGTCATTTTACTCGCCTTAACTTCCAATGAAGGCAGTTCAGATTTTCAAATGGGCGTACAGGATCAAACTATGCCCTTGTACGAAAAAGTAATGCGCAAGGCCATGAACTGGGGCACGCCCGAAAACCTCATGTTTGTTGTAGGGGCTACCCATCCCGGCAAATTTGCCGACATTCGCCGCATTGCACCCGATCATTTTTTATTGGTGCCTGGAGTGGGCACCCAGGGAGGGGATCTCGAATCCTTGTGTAAATATGGTCTGAACGAAGATATTGGTTTATTGGTCAACTCTTCTCGTGGCATCATTTATGCTGGTAGCGGGCTTGATTTTGCTGATAAGGCTAGAGCTGCGGCACTGGAGATTCAACAACAAATGGCCATGTTTATCGGCGTTGCTTGAAAATTTTATTTAGTCATCCTGGGTACAATATTCCTTTTTTTTGCTTTCAAAGTATAAACCAATTCACCATCAGTTCGTTTATTGCAAAACAAGCCCTTGCGCATTGCCCCTATCCTATTAATATTTAACCCAATCTCATATATGGACCGTAAAGAATTCATGAACTTACTCGGGTTTTCGGTCGGAAGCCTAGTAGTTGCCAGTTGTCTGGGTGCCTGTTCCAAGGAATCGGGCGTTTCTCCTTCCAACGTCGATTTCACCCTGGATTTGACCGATGGTGCCAACGCTGCACTCAAAAGCAACGGTGGCTCGTTGGTAAAAAATGGTGTCATCGTGGGAAGAACCACTACGGGTGCATACATAGCCGTGGCTGCGGCCTGTACCCACGAGCAAACCACCGTGCAGTACCAGCCCAACAACAAGCGGTTTTTTTGCCCCAATCACGGTGCTACCTTTGCTGAATCCGGCGCCGTGACGGGTGGCCCAGCAACCCGGGCGTTGACGCAGTACAAAACGGAATTGAGTGGAAACAGTTTGAGGATTTTTTCCTAAAACAAGCTTCATTAATGGTTCTTAAAAGAAGCCTGGCAATGCATTTGTCAGGCTTCTTTTCATTTGTAAACTTTCCTGTTTTTAAAATAATTGCCTATTTTGCCTCTTTCCTACATCAAAAACCCATCGCATCATGCTATTACTCGTCCTGATTTCGGCCGTTGTCGTGCTGATTTTGCTGATCACTGTTTTTAAATTCAATGCTTTTATTGCCCTGATATTGGTTTCTATTCTGGCTGGCCTATGCGCCCAAATGCCCCCCTTAAAAGTGCTTGAGGCCGTTCAAAAAGGAATGGGTGACATCTTGGGTTCGCTTACCCTAATCATTACTTTTGGCGCGTTGTTGGCCATCCTTTTATCGGAGACTGGGGCTGTAAAACGCATTAGCCAAAGCCTTATTGATACCTTCGGCATGCGTTACCTGGGCTGGTCGATGGCGCTCAGTGCCTTTGTAATCGGCATAGTCATGTTTTACAATGCTGGTTTCATTTTATTGTTGCCCCTGATATTTAGCATTTCCCGCCGTACGGGTATCTCCCTGATTCAGGTAGCCATTCCGGTTGCTGCAGCGCTATCAGTTACACATGGTTTCCTCCCGCCCCACCCTGGGCCCTCCGGTATAGCTAGATTGTTTGGTGCCAATATAGGCTTGGTTATCATTTATGGCATCATAGTGGCCATTCCAGCCATATTTTTATCCGGGATCGTATTTCCACGTCTGGTAAGAGGAATGGACATCAAACCATCAGACAAGTTATTTCCAGAAAATGAGAACAAAGACATTCCATTACCAGGTTTTTGGCCAAGTTTGATTGCAGCTTTAATTCCGGTGTTGTTGATGGCTGTTGCGACGGTAAGTGAATTGACATTGGAAAAAGAAAATGCCATTCGGAAGGTTTTAAGTTTTATTGGTGACCCCAGTACAGCCATGATTCTTGGCGTTTTTCTGGCCATCCCTATCCTGGGTCAGCAAAAGAATTTTGGTGCAATTATGCAAAAAACTTCAACCGCCATTGAAAGTGTGGCAACCATCTTATTGATTGTAAGTGGTGGCGGCGCGTTCAAACAGGTGTTGATTAGTTCTGGAATTGGCGAGGAGTTGACCGTCCTCATGGCTGGCATTTCCCTTTCACCACTAATTTTAGGTTGGTTGATCGCCACCATCATCCGCGTGTCTTTAGGTTCTGCCACCGTTGCTGGTTTAATGGCAGCAGGGATCATTCAGCCGATGATTGCTGGTACGGGTGTGTCTCCAGAATTGATGGTTTTGGCCATTGGCGCGGGCAGTTTGATGCTTTCACACGTGAATGATACCGGATTCTGGATGTTCAAAGAATACATGGGCCTGACGGTGGGACAAACTTTCCGCACCTGGACGATTATGGAAGGAATTGTGGGCGTGGTGGGATTGATTGGGGTGATGCTGCTTAGTTTGGTTGTATAAATGAAAATGACGAATTTTTCGAGTGACGAATGACGAATTGGGGGCGCTTCCCCAAAATTCTGAGGCAATGCTCCCAATTCGTCATTCGTCATTCGAAAAAATCGTCATTCGAATAATTCGTCATTTAACAAATTGACAAGCAAAAAAAAAGAGCCAACGGCTTAAAAAACCATTGACTCTCTTGAGTGGGTGAATGACCGGGTTCGAACCGGCGACCCCCAGAACCACAATCTGGTGCTCTAACCAACTGAGCTACAATCACCATGTTTTGCCTTATTTCTAAAGCAGGGCAAAGATAATATACTGCTCCGGAAATTGTCAAGTTTATTTGAAAAAAAATTTACTTAAAGATTCCGAATAAGCCACCTTTACCCTTATTACGCTTTTTCTTGGAATTTTGTTCCCAAGGATACTTATCTCTTTTCCAAATGACGTAGCGAAGGCTGATCCCCGTTTGGCTGTCGAAGGTTTTTGCCCCCCCAGAAAGATTGATGGCGGGTTTGTAGTCGTAACTTAAATTGATTTTGCCGATGGTCAATTCCAAACCAGCGATGAAGTCAATGCCCCAGGGATCTTCGTAAGTCACTTCCATCTGATCTGCCCAGCCTTTGTGAAATCCTGCGCCGTAATAAAAATTCAGGCGACGCGTCAATATTGGTTTATGGATAAGGCCTAAAACAGTCAACTGGGTTTCTTCCCTTTGCAGGCTGGATTGAAGCAGTAGCTCTGCGGCGTAGTTTTTATAAAAACGCTGCCGCATGGTGAGCCCCCATTCGGTGCCCATCCGCAAACCCAGTGCAGTATTGTAGGATTGGCCCAAGGCGAAATTTGCACACAGCAATAAGGTACCAATGATCAGATTCCATTTTT
>JAIYAV010000393.1 GCA_027488855.1 Saprospiraceae bacterium | reverse complement strand
TCCGTGCGAGATTTAGCCCACGGCTTGAAAACACCGCAATAAAACGCCGGGCATAAACGGGTTCGTTGAGGATCAAAAAATCGATCAATCGGATGGCATCGGGCCACAACACGTATAATGCCATCGCCACCAGGTGCATGGAGTACAACTTGACCGGAATGTCGAAACAAAAATTCATTGCCACCACATTGCTCATTACCCCAAATACAATTAAAGACCCAAGGGTAGCCGTGCGCCGAAAACACAGCAAAAAGCCACCCAGAATTTCCAAAAAACCTGCAAAAAAGTTATACCCCTTGGAATAACCCATAAAATTCCAGGCCAGGCCCATCGGTGAAGAATCTCCCAACGGTTGCAGCAGGTCACCCTGTGAAGGAAAGGGAAATTGCAGTTGAATTACCTTAAAGAAGCCGTATTGCAGCATGGTGTAAAAGAGGTAGTAACGCACCATTACCCGCGTCCAGTAGTACAACTGATGGTAGTCGTTGCGCCGCCGATCCACAATGCTCCAAATCAGGGTAAATAATATGGATAAAACAAAATTCAGGAAAACCTCGACATAATTGTAAGTGGTATCTCCACTACCGTTGGGCTTAACGGTAATGTCGTACGGAATATGCAGGATGTGTTTTCCGGTCCACTGAATGAGTTTGAACCAATAGTCGCCAGGAAAAACGGACCAAAACAGCCCTAAAACACTTGGAATGATCAGGAGGGCAAAATAAATGGCCAGAAAGCGAAAGGTGAATTTTTGCAGGCCAGTCCAACGAATTTTAGGGTATGGTGTGGCTTCCATAGGTGTTTTTTAGGTGGCATTAATGCTCACGAAAATAAGCATTATTCTTTTATTCAAGCCATCATTTTACCTTACTTTGGCGGGCAGCCCTAAGTGGCTGGCCCAACACCCAAATTACATCGGATCCACATCAACCGCAATTTTGATGCTGGAATAACCCTCCTCATTCAGCAAAAAATGCTCAGCTTCCGCGATTAAGTCTTTGGTACTGGCAATCAACTTGTTGTTACGCTCTAATTTAATCAAAAAATCGATCAGAAAATAAGAACGTACTCGGCCTACGTAGGGCACAGCCGGGCCACGCAGGCGGTCGCCCAGTTTGCTGCGCAAAAAATTGCCATATTTCTGGGCGGCGGCGTTGATCACCTCGGGCTTTTTGTGCTTGAGCGTGATGCGGATGAGGCGATAGAAAGGTGGATAAAAAAACTCCTGCCGCTCCATGATTTCGCGGGTGTAAAACGCGCGGAAGTCGTTGTTCAACACCTCTTTGATCACCGGATTGGATACATTTTGTACCTGAATGATGACTTTGCCCCGCTTGTGTTTGCGGCCCGCACGGCCTGCCACTTGCAACATCAATTGGAAAGCGCGTTCGCCCGCCCGAAAATCGGGGAATTGAAGTAGTTGATCCGCACTGAGGATCCCCACCAGTCCCACCTTTTCAAAATCTAACCCCTTGGTCACCATTTGGGTACCCACCAGTACATTCAGTCGCCCTTCTTCAAAATCGTTAATGATCTTGGCATGGGCATTTTTGCTGCGCACAGTGTCCAGGTCCATCCGCCCAATTTTGGCTTCGGGCATGAATATTTTCAGCTCATCTTCGATTTTTTCGGTACCAAAGCCCTGGACGATCAGTTGTTTGCTGCCACAAGCCGGACATTCTTTCGGCAACTGGGTTTGGTAGCCACAATAATGACATTTGAGGTTGTTTTGCCCTTTGTGGTACGTCAGGCTCACATCGCAGTGGATGCACTCACAAGTCCAGTTGCAGGTGCTGCACTTGTAAATGGGGGCATAACCTCGGCGGTTTTGAAACAGGATGACTTGTTCGCCCTTTTCCAAAGTGACCCTCATCGCATTGATCAAGTCGACCGTAAAAAGGGATTGCATAGTCCCCGCTTTTTGGGCTTTTTTAAGGTCGACAATTTCGACTTCAGGCAACTCCAGTCCCCCAAAGCGCTCAGTCATGCTCACCAGACCGTATTTGCCAACCTGGGTGTTGTAAAAAGATTCGATGGAAGGCGTGGCGGTACCGAGCAGCACTTTTGCGCCAAATAATTGAGCCAAATAAATGGCCGCATCCCGGCCTTGGTAGCGCGGATTGGGGTCTTGTTGTTTGAAGGAGGGGTCATGCTCCTCGTCCACGATGACCAGTTTCAAGTTGCGGAAGGGCAAAAACAAGGCTGAGCGAGCGCCCAGTACCAGGGCCTTGCCTTCTTTGGTGCGGTTCCAGATTTCGACTCGTTCGTTGTTGCTCAGGCGCGAATGGTACACATCGACCTGATCTCCGAAAATCCGTTTGAGGCGGTCGATGATTTGGGTGGTGAGCGCAATTTCGGGCAAGAGGTACAAGGTCTGTTCCCCGCGCCGCATGGCTTCCCGAATGAGTTCAATGTACACGCGGGTTTTTCCACTACCGGTTACGCCTTGCAACAGCACCACGTTTTTTTCCTCAAAATGACTCTGTATTTCGGCGATGGAGCGTACTTGTTGTTCACTCGGGGCATCGGCTTCCACAATTTCGTCTTCGTATCCGCCGATCCGGCTGACCTCCCGTTCGTACACTTCCAGGATTTCCTTTTTTTCCATGGCCGCAATCACGCTGGCATCGACCTTGGCCATCTTGTACAATTCATCGCGGCGGACAAACTCCTGGCCCCGCGCCAATTGTAAATAAGCCATCATTGCCTCGACCTGCCGGGTGGCCCGACTGAGTTTGTCAAAGGCGTCTTGCAAGTTTTCGGGGTGGCTGACGTAGGGTTCACGCAGGCGTACGCAGGCAACGGTTTTAGCCTTGAATTTTTCCTTCAGGTCTTCCTTGAGGTAAATGATGCGTTTGTCCAGCATGTCCCGGATCAGGGGGTAGATGGTTTTGATGCCGAGGATATCGCGTACTTGCTCTGGCGTGAGTTCGTGCTGAATGCTTAGCGCTTCGGCGATGAGGTACTCCCTGTCCTCCAGATCTATGATGTCGCCATCAAACAGGGGGCTAAGAGTGATGGTGGTTTCACTGGCCAGCTTCAAGTTAGCGGGCAAAGCGGCGTGCATCACTTCGCCGAGGGTGCAACTGTAATATTGCCCCACCCATTGCCAAAAGCGCAATTGCTCCGCCCAAATGATCGGCGTATCGTCGATGACGGAAAGGATAGCTTTGGTTTTGTGCTCAGGTGCCTCGGTCAACACGTCCAGCACCAGCGCTGCGTACTGCCGCTTTGGCCCAAATTGAACCTCTACCCGCACCCCAATTTGCACCTTGCTGACCCATTCTTCGGGCACTGCGTAGGTATAAGGCTTGGGCACCGCCATAGGCAGGATGACGGTGACGTAGGTATTGGCCTGGGCCGTGGGATGCAGTTCGGACATTTTGTGACGCAAATTGTTTTGAGAGCGGGAAGATAAAAAACTTCCTGCAACAAGGCTGGTTTGTTTAGGGTAAAAAGTATAACTTTGTTCAGTGTTGGTAAAATTAATTTAAAACCATTACCATGACCACTGTTTCATTTATCTTGGAAGAATTGGCAGAACTGCTTGCCAAAATGGATCCTGAAAAGGTGCTTTCTTTTCGTACTTCTGAAAAAGCTCAGGAGCGCCTGGAAACTTTATTGTGGAAAAACAAAGAAGCTGATGGTTTAGACGAAGTAGAAAAAGCTGAATTAGAACAATTTATGCTCGTGGAGCATATTGTAAGCTTGGCGAAAACAAGAGCATTAAAAAGCATTTCATCCGCGGCAGCATGAGTAAGTTTTTTTCGGTTGCAACTAGGCAGTATATTGCCTTGAGGGCGGATTATCGTTGCGAATATTGCAAGAAACCTGAAATCATTTCCAATTTTTCATTTCACATCGAACACGTCATTGGTCGCCAACACGGTGGCTCAGATCTAATTGAAAATTTAGCCTATTCTTGCTCTTATTGCAATTGGAAGAAAGGTCCAAATATTGGTACTGTTTTATCTGAAAAAGACCCGATTATTCCACTCTTCAATCCTCGCAAAAGCACTTGGAGCGATCATTTTTCCGTAAGTCCAAATGGTTTAATCGTGGCAAAAACTGAAATTGGAGAAGGAACATTAAGACTTTTGGAGTTTAATGCTTTGGAACGAATAATGGAGCGGCGAGAGTTGATAGACCTTGGTTTTTATCCATGATCATTTGTGTCAAGCCCTGCAAGGGCGACATCCCCTAAGGAAGGGTGCCGCCCTTTCGACCTAGATCAGACTTCGATCAGACTACATCGATCACACTACTCCGATCCTACCCCTCAATTATCATCCTCATCAAACAAGTCATCCGCCCCCAGCATATCCGCCAAAGTATCCCGGAACGACAACTTCGATTCCAACATATCCTTACTGATCACCTGGAACTCCGAAAGGCCGTGTAGCACCAACTCCATGTAGAGGTACTGCTCGTCGCCTTGCACTTGTTCGAGATTGGATTCTACAAATTTGCGGAGCCCAGCCACCCCATCCAGTGCAGCACGGTAATCCTTGTCGCTCATGTCGTTGAGCAGGTTTACGGCGTTGCCACCACTAAACCAAGCACGAATCACCCCGTATGGATCACGGTCGCGGCCTTTGCGCAGTTTATCTGGATCGGGGAAATGATCAAGGAATAATTTTTTCACCGCTTTGCCCAGCAGGTTGATGGCCACCAGATAAGGGCCTTCCTGTTCCCCTTCGTACACCAACTCTACTTTACCTGTAATGGCGGGCACCACACCCCAAAAATCGGTAAGGCGGGCGACAGTTTTATCTTCCCGATTGATCAACAGGCGGCGCTCGGCAGTACTCACCAGGTTTTCGTAACCCGAGATGGTCAAACGCGCAGAAACCCCACTTTTTGAATCGACAAACTCGCTGTCGCGTGCTTCAAAAGCAATTTGTTCCAGCAAAATTTGCAGCAAATCCGGCACATACACCTGCGCACGTTGCTCCGCCGTCAATTTGGCTTCTTGCTGGGTGATGCTGCGCGCAATCTCGATCGTTTTGGGGTAGTGGGTCAGGATTTGGCTTTCAATCCGGTCTTTCAGCGGCGTAATGATGCTCCCCCGGTTGGTATAATCTTCCGGGTTGGCCGTAAACAGGAACTGGATGTCCAGCGGCAAACGCAATTTAAAACCCCGGATCTGAATGTCCCCTTCCTGCAAAATATTGAACAAGGATACCTGAATCCGCGCCTGCAAATCCGGCAATTCGTTGATCACAAAAATACTGCGGTGCGCCCTTGGAACGAGTCCAAAGTGGATAACGCGCTCATCCGAATAAGCCATTTTGAGCGTTGCAGCCTTGATGGGGTCTACATCGCCAATCAGGTCAGCCACACTTACGTCGGGGGTCGCCAATTTTTCCACATAGCGTGCGCTGCGGTGCAACCACTCCACGGGGGTATCATCGCCCATTTCGGCGATCAAATCCAAGGCGTAACGTGAAATAGGGTTCAGTGGATCGTCATTCAATTCACTTCCACCAACAACGGGAATGTACTCATCCAGGAGATTGACCAAAAGGCGGGCAATCCTCGTTTTGGCCTGGCCACGCAAGCCCAACAACAAGATATTGTGTCGGGAAAGCACTGCGCGTTCGATATCGGGCAAAACCGTGTCCTCGAAGCCAATCACGCCTTCAAAAATTGTTTCCCGTTTTTTGATTTTGTCAATCAGGTTGGCCCGGAGTTCTTCTTTTACCGATTTTGCACGATAACTGCTGGCCTTTAAGGCACCTAGTGTAGTAATGGAATTCATCTGTGCGGAAGCGTTTAAAAAGCTTTTAGGGACGAAAATGAAATAAAGTTACAATTTGCCTAGCTCTTTTTTGATTTTGCTGCGTTACTCGTCAGTTGCGTAGGCCTGCTATGCGCCTTCCTCGTGCCTTGCCAAATCAAAAATTAGCTGAGGCAACTTTATAACTTTATTTCATTTCCGTCCCTTAGAAGAAAAGAAAACGAATGAAAATCGATATAGTTTTGACCCCAGTCTAAACAATCGACATTTCTGCTGCAAAAACTTTAATTTTAAAGCTTAATTGCCAAAAACACAACTGACATGAAAAAACTAGTAGTCTTTGGATTGCTGCTATCCGTTTCATTTTTATTATCGGGTTGTATCAACGTCATTGAAGAAATGACCCTCAATAAAAATGGCAAAGGTTTGTACTCTTTGACCATCGACATGAGTTCCATCCTACAATTGGGTTCGCTAAAAGACCTGATGAACCAAGCTGGTGCAGATGCAGATGCCCAGAAAAAACTAGGCATGGACAAAATGGAAAAAGATACCACCATTTATTTCAAAGACATGCCCGCCGACCTTAAGGCACAAACGGGAGACGCCAAATTTTGGGACAAAGCCAAAATGACCATGAAAATGAGCGAGTCCGAGAAAAAGTTGGTCATGCAAATGAGCCTCGATTTTGACAAAATGGAAGACATCGAGTTTTTCTACAAAAATCTGGGCACTTTGATGAAAGAAGGCGCTGGTGAAATGGGTGCAATGCCCACCGAAGGTCTGACACCTGCCGGGGTCGCCTTTAAACTGGCCAAAAAATCGCTCACTCGCCTCCCCACGCCGAAAGCTGAGAATCAGCCAAGTGGAGAAGACATGGAGATGATGAAAATGTTCTTGGGCACTGCTAAGTACACCACCATTTACCACCTTCCCAATCGGGTAAAAAAAGCCAAAATGGCCAATGCCAAAATTGATGGCAATACGGTAACCATCGAAAACTCCATGCTGGATATCATGGATGGTAAAGCCAAATTGGAAGGACAAATAAGTTTTTAAGTTGAGAAGTTGAGGCTACCGCGAGCGATTTTGACAAGAACCTTGTCTAAGTCGCTCGCGGTAGCCTCAACTTCTCAACT
>JAIYAV010000117.1 GCA_027488855.1 Saprospiraceae bacterium | reverse complement strand
CTCTCCTCTCTCATCTCTCATCTTGATAATTTTAGAGTTGGCAGGGGGTATCATTTTATAATCTATCGCGAATCCCGGGACTCATAGCTCAACTACATCTAACATTGTAACCCGCTGTTTCAACGGCGGGTTACAATGTTAGATGTAGTTCGTGCAACTAACTGGATGTTAAATTTGTAATCAATCCTGTTGAAGTTTCTCGAAATCACCTACGCTACTTCACCTCTGGCATTCCACACGCCTCATCCGGCTTCCGGCCACACATCGAACACACCTGCCCTTCGCCTTTCCCCGCATCAAAATTACTGGCACAAGTCCCTCGGAACTTTTTGCCTGTAAACCAATACCGAATGTTGAGCAGCACAAAAGCGAGTCCAAAAACCGTGAAGGCGGCCAAAAAAGTGTTCAATAGTTCCATGCTCCGAAATTTACCTCAATTAAACTTCTCTTCTGCAAATTAGGTTTAATTTTGCGCACACTTCCCAATTTTAGAGCATGTTTAAAAAAAATTAAACCTGCTCTTGTTCAAAAAAACACTCCATGCAACACAAACTCGATGCTTTTGCCCGACTACTCACCATCATGGATGAATTGCGCGAGCAATGCCCCTGGGATCGCAAACAAACCTTCCAAACGCTGCGCAACCTCACCATCGAGGAAACCTACGAATTGGCCGACGCCATCCTGGAAGAAGACATCGATGGCATCAAGGAAGAAATTGGCGACTTGATGTTGCACATGGTTTTTTACGCCAAAATTGGGGATGAGCAACAAAGTTTCGACATTGCCGATGCCCTCAATGCCATTTGTGACAAACTCATCAAACGCCACCCGCACATCTACGGCGATGTAAAGGTCAAGGACGAAGAAGAAGTCAAAAAAAATTGGGAGCAGCTCAAATTGCAGGAAGGCAAAAAATCGGTGCTGGCTGGCGTACCTAAATCCTTGCCTGCCATGGTCAAAGCCTACCGCATGCAGGAAAAAACCAAACAGGTAGGCTTCGAATGGGAAAATGCTGGCCAGGTGTGGGACAAAGTAGAGGAAGAAATCCAGGAGTTCAAAGAAACCCTGGAACAAAACATGTCCCAAGAAAGGCGTGAGGAAGAATTCGGCGACATCCTCTTTTCCCTCATCAATTACGCCCGCTTCATCAAAATTGACCCCGAAACCGCCCTGGAACGCGTCAACATCAAATTCAAAAAACGTTTCGAATACATCGAAGCCCACGCACCCAAAGACCTCAACGACATGACCCTGGCCGAAATGGACCTCCTCTGGGAGGCTGCAAAACGGGTGTGACACTCACACACTCACACACTCACACCCACACCCACACCCACACCCATTCTTGTGGGTGTGCTGGGGAAGCCCTAAATGGCTGCCCTATGCCTTAGAATACTACGCCAACCCACGGATTTATCCGTGGGAGGCCACCCAAAAGTCCCAACCCATGACTTTAGTCGTGGGATTTTGTCTACGACAAAACAGCATATATGAAAATCGACATCCTTGCCATCGGCGTTCACCCCGATGACGTAGAACTTTCCTGCAGCGGTACCCTACTCCGCCACATTGCCCAAGGCAAAACCGTAGGCCTCCTCGACCTTACTCGCGGCGAACTCGGCACCCGAGGCACCGCCGAAATCCGCACCCGCGAAGCCGCCGAGTCCGCCCAGCTCATGGGCGCAGCCTTCCGCCTCAACCTCGACATGGCCGACGGTTTTTTCCAATACAACCCCGAAAGCATCCAAAAAATCATCCAGGTCATCCGCTCTTGCCAACCGGAGATCGTATTGGCCAACGCCCTGGACGACCGCCATCCCGACCATGGTCGCGCTGCCAAACTCACCGCTGATGCTTGTTTTTATGCGGGCTTGGCCAAGGTGGAGACTTTTGACGAAAAGGGGAATCCCCAGGAACGCTGGCGCCCCAAAGCCGTGTACCACTACATTCAGGATCGCAACCTCGAACCCGATTTCATCGTGGACATCAGCGCTTTTTTTGAAAAAAAGATGGAGTTGATCCTGACTTTTCGCTCACAATTTTTCTTGCCTAGTGCTACCGAATACAGCAAGGAATTGAGCACCCCCATTTCCGGGGAAGACTTCATGGCCTTCATGCAGGCGAAGTCGAGGTCTTTTGGGCGTGATGCGGGCTTTGAGTATGCTGAGGGCTTCAATGTAGCAAGGACGCCGGGCGTTTTGGACTTGTTTGATTTGGTGTAGCGTGGGTGTCGCAAAGGTTTGAAAATCACCAAAGCGGCATTTTTTAGCACAAAGGACACCAAGGGGGCACAAAGGACACAAAGCGAAGCGTCGTCAACGTCTAACTTTGTGTCCTTTGTGCTGCCTTGGTGTCCTTTGTGCCAATATGTCGCTTTGGTGATTTTCTAAAAAATGGTGATGATTCTGTCTAAAATCGCTCAAAGTTTAAAACTGCACATACGGCTTCAACTTCTCCAACTTCCCTGCCTCCAGTGCCACCAGCCCCTCCAAATCTTCCATTTTGCCCAAAGGCCCGTGTTGATCCTTCCAGTTCATAATCGCTTTAGCCGCCTTAAAACCCAAATAAGGATGGCCCGCCAATTCATTAAAACTCGCCTGATTGATCAACAGAGGCTTCAAAGTGAGGGCATTGAGTTGTAAGCAAGGCCGGATTTTTTGATACACCGAATCCGCCAACCCAAAAGTTTCTTTCACCTGATCAACCTGGTAAAACCCGCCCAACTTATCCCTGAATTTGATGATGCGATTGGCGAGCACTTTCCCGATGCCCCGTAGCGATTGCCAGGCTGCCGTATCGGCGGTATTCACATCAATTGGGGTACAAACTTGAGCACCTTTTTTGGTGAATTTTTTATCCTCAAAAGAGCTGTAACTGGCTTTTCCAGGTGCGCCCGTCTCCAGGTCAGGCTTTGTCTGGATTTGTAGGTAAGGCTTTGCCTGCTGATACCAATCCTCTGGCAAACCATAAACTTTCAATACATCCTCCGCTTTTTTAAAGTGGCCACCTTTGGAGGTATACTTGACCCAAATGCTAGCGCTGCGTTTGTTCAAACCCATCTTGAGGAGCTCGTCCAAAGAGACCAAATTGGGGTCAAAAGCTGCAAAAGAAGCGACTACCCTGGGCTCTTTTGCGGGGTAGCGAGCGTTGTACTTGTATTGGTACTTGTACTTTTTTTTGTAGTTATTCCAGCGCTGAGGCTTGGGCCAATTGGCTTTTGCTTGTACTGGCCTGGGCGCATTTGCTAGGGTAGTCAAATCGTGAGGTTTGGAAAAATCCAGCCAATCGGGCAATACAAAAGCTGCAATGCATAAAATCAGCAGCAAAACGCAGGCTTTGCGTTCCGTTTTGGTATAGTAAAAGAAGTCGAGGAAATTTTTCATGGTGTAGTTTTTATGAGTTAAAGATTCAAAATCCAGGCACCCTGTTCTGCTGTATCGTGTACCGGGATATCCAATTCAGCCGCCAGTTTTTTGATCCAGCGCCGGGTGCCAAAACGGTTGCTGCCATCGAGGATGATGAGTTTGGTTTCCTTCGCTATGTCTTCCGGATAAATTCTTGGATTGTGGTGGACCAACAAATAATCGTAGGGTAGGAGCGGGGGGCTTTCATTTTCTCCGACCAGCCCAATTTTATGCTTGCCAAAAAGCAAACAACCCGATTGAAGCGCTACCTGCCCCCAACGAAAGCTGCTTTGCCAATCCAGTTGCTGCGCCTTTTTGAGCTGTAAATGGAAGCGATGGTTTTGTGCGGCCATCAATTCGGGGAGCGTGTCAGCGGTAGAAAGGGTAAGCACCTCGCGCCCTTGGATCAAATCCAACAACGAAGCCTTGGATACGTGGTAACAAACCAGTTGTTGCTGGTTCTGCGCTCGAAAAATACCTGGCCATTGTGCCAAAGCCCAAACCAACAACAAGGCCAAAGCGACGTTCAACCAGCGCAATTTTCGGCGGTACAAGGCCACACAAACCAAAGTCAATATTCCATACATCCCCAGTGTAGCCCACCCGTTCCACCAAAAACCACTGATCACTGCCTGCGGTAATTCGTGAATAGCCACAATCAATCCATTGAGCAATTGGATCGACCAACTCAGGATTTGACCGATCCAGGCTGCAGGAATATTCAATGCCTCCAGCAAAAAAAGCGACAAACCCAGCATCAGCACCAGCCCCGAAAGGGGTACTGCCACCAAGCCCGACAACCAAAAAAACAAGGGAAATTGATGGAAATAATAAATGCTCAAAGGACCAGTACTGAGCTGTGCAGCAATGCCGACACTGGTCAGCTTCCAAATGTAATCCAGCACCACATTGGGTGCCGACCAACGCTCGTAAACCCAGGGCTGAAAAGCCACAATGCCCGCAATGGCCAGGTAAGACAACTGAAAACCAATGTCCCACAATAAATTCGGCTGCCAACACAACAAGCTAAATGCCGAGGCCGCCAAAATATTCCAAATGTTGTATTGCCGCACTACTGCACGGGCACCAATGATCATGGAAAACATCACCGCTGCCCGCAAGGTAGCGGGGGCGGCACCAGTGATCAAAGTGAAGAGCCAGATACTCCCCAACTCCAGTACCAGCCCCAATTTTTGCGCTTTTTTATTTTGCCCAAACCACCCGAATAAAAAACGCAACACAATCGCCAAAACCCCCACGTGCAAACCCGATACCGACAATACATGCACCGCCCCACTGTTGCTGTAAGCTTGCTTGATTTCTTGTGAAAGTTGGCTGCGCTCGCCCATGATCAAGGCAGCGCCCACTGCATAAGTATCGCCACTGGGCAAATGTTTTTCCAATACCCTTAAGCAAAATGCCTGCAAAACCAGGGTGAGTGGGAGGTTTTGCTGCGTGCTGTCGATCCGCCAGGCACCCGTGGGCGCGAACAATTGGTGGTAAACGCCTTGTCTGGCGAGGTAGGCCCTGAAATCAAATGCATCGGGATTGAGCGGCGGTTTCACCGTGTCGATAAGGCCACTTAGGTAGAGGTGTTGGCCGCTTTGTGGCGTGATTTGGCCCGTATCAACCTTTAAATAGACCAGTAGTTCGCCCGTAGTTGGTTGCCACTTTTTTTCACCCAGAGTTGTTTTGGCATTTACTTGGAGCAGCACCCGAAAACTATTCGCCGCGGGACGTGCTTCCAGTACTTTCCCCCAAATGCTGCTCGAATCACCCACGGCTTGCCAGGAAAAATGGGGTGCTCGATTCCATTGCTGGCTTTGTTCGATCCTGAAAAAGCCCAAGCACAACAGAACCAGAAAAACCAGGCCTCCGAACCAGGCCCTAGCTCGGAAATCAGGCCGAAAAGCCAGGGCTAGAAACAACAGCCCAATTCCGCCAAAACCCCAATAATACCATTGCTGAAACTCCTGCCAGGAAACCTGCCAGCAATCCCCAATCACAATTCCCAACACCAGGGGCAATAGCAGCCTGGGCATGGGCAGTGTGCGCCAATTCATACCGCAAATACTTTATAGGGTGTTCAGCAAGAACAACAAGAGGAAGACAAAAAATGAAGGTGGTGTAAAATCATTCAAAAGGCAAGCACATCAAAAGTAAACCAATTGCGGGAAAAATCATAACTTGCTTATATTTTTTTACATTTACCCCACAAAAGTCAAAAGCGATCATGGAAGTTGATATTAGCAAACACATCGTGGAGTTGTTGTACGAGCACGATGTTGTCTCTTTGCCCGGCCTGGGTTCTTTTGTAGGCAGTTACAAATCGGCGGTAGTGGATCAGGTATCGGGTACGGTAGCACCTCCGGCCAAAACCATTACTTTTGACGATAATTTAAGAATGGACGATGGATTGTTGATCGATACGATTGGCAAATCCTACGGCATCACCTTTGACACGGCTACAGACTTGGTTCAAAACTACGTCAATCAAATCCGGGAAGTGCTGGATCGGCGTGAAATCGTCTCCTTCCCCAATCTGGGGCGCCTGTATCGGGATTTTGAGCAAAACCTGCAATTTTTGCCCGATGTCACCAATTTTAACACCGAATCCCACGGCTTGCCAGATGTAAAAGCCTACCCGATTGCTACGCCGGATCCTGAACCAGTGCTGCCAGTGGTGGAAGAACCTCTGGTGGTAGAAAACCAGCGCAGCAGCGGGCCTTTACCCACTGCGGTTTCATTGGGACGTTTGATCAATCATTGGTTGAGAGACAATGTCCTCCTGGTAGGCGTTTTGGCTACGGTTGTGGTGGTGCTTTTGTTATTTAGCATATTGCGCAAACCCTTGGATGAGGCAACCAGCTCTACCGAAACCCAGGTCAATGTACCGCCACCCGTTTCTGAGGAAGAGTACAAAAACGATTTCCCTCCTGAAGAAGTGCCCAGAGAGCAAAAGCAACCCTTGACCAGTGACAAACAAGGCGCCATTGTGGACGATGGCCGTGCTGAAGAGGAGGAAAAAACGACCACTAAGCCACCTAAAAAAACCACCACACCTCCCGCGGTAGTGGAAAAACCAGCAGTGACCACCCCTGCTCCAGCTCCTGCTGGGGACAAAACGGGTATCATCGCCATCGGCTCTTTTAAAGACCAGGCCAACGTAGCCAAATTGGTGGGGAAAATCTCCGCAGCGGGTTTGACTCCTTACCAAACGGCGAATGGTGCCCTCACTCGGGTAGGAGTGCAATTCAAGTACAGTACTTCTGCCGAACTCAATGCCATGCTGAGTACTGTGCGCAAAAAATTTGATTCCGGCGCCATCATCATTCAAAGATAGTCGTATTAGAACCATGATCAACCTTATTTCGGATACCGTAACCAAGCCAACTCCTGGAATGCTGCAAGCCATGTTGCAAGCCGAAGTTGGTGATGATGTATTTGGTGAAGACCCTACTGTCAACGCCCTGGAGGCCAAAGCTGCGGCCATGTTTGGCAAGGAAGCCGCACTTTTTTGTCCCTCTGGTACCATGACCAATCAAATTGCCATCAAGGTACATACCCAACCCCTGGATGAGGTCATCTGTGACGAGTACTCGCACATTTACCAATACGAGGTAGGAGGATATGCCTTCAATTCGGGTATTGGCGTCAATCTAATCAAGGGTACCAATGGCAAAATTACCGCAGCACAAGTAGCAGCAGCCATCAAACCCGTTTACGATTGGCTGCCGATCAGCAAACTGGTGGTATTGGAAAATACCTGTAACAAAGGCGGCGGCAGCTTTTATACCCTGGATGAAATTCGACCCATTCAGCAAGTCTGCCAAGAACGTGGCCTGGCTTTGCACCTCGATGGGGCTCGTTTGTTCAATGCACTGGTGGAAACGGGTGAAAGTACCCAGGCAGTAGGGGAGGTTTTTGACAGCATTTCCATCTGTTTGTCCAAGGGGCTAGGCGCTCCGGTTGGCTCCCTGCTGATCGGCTCACAAGCTTTCATCCGTCAGGCTCGTCGGGTGCGCAAGGCCATGGGTGGCGGAATGCGTCAGGCTGGTTTTTTGGCGGCAGCAGGAATTTATGCACTCGATCATCAAGTTCAACGTTTAAAAGAAGACAACGACCGCGCCAAACTGTTGGGCGAAGTCCTGGCCAAACAGGCCTATGTGAGCGACGTTCGCCCAGTACAAAGCAATATTGTCATTTTTGACCTCAAAGCACCCTGGACTGCGGAAAGTTACCTGGCACATTTGGCCGAGCGGGGCATCAAGGCCTCGGCTTTTGGCCCACAAACGGTACGCTTTGTAACGCATCTGGATGTTTCCGCATCCATGATTGAACAGGTGCTGGAAGAGGTTGGTAAAGTTTAGGAGTTGAGGAGTTGAGGCTGCCGCAGGAACTTAGACAAAGTCCTTGCAACCTCGCTGCGGTAGCCTCAACTTCTCAACTCCTTATAAACCCATACCCATGCTTTTTGAAAACCCACAGATCGCTACCACAGACCTACCCAGCGTGGAGGACGTAAACTTTCAACGTTTGCCGCCCCAAGCCCTCAAATTGCGCACCATTGGCTGGTGCATTACACAGGGGATTATATTGTTAATTTTGCTTGGCGTGTTTCTGTCTGGGGAAATATTCAAAAAGCAATGGCCCTGGATTTTCATTTTCAGCGCCTGGTTTTTACAGGCGGCGTACTTTTTCTGGATGGCCCGCAAACGGTTTTACCGCGAAGGATATGCGGTGCGGGAAAAAGACATCATCCACACCAAAGGTTTCTGGCTGCGTACCCAACTCACCGTGCCTTACAATCGGGTGCAACACGTTGAGATCGAGCAAGGCCCCCTGGCGCGGGCTTTTGGACTGGGAGGGATCAGCGTTTATACCGCTGGAGATAGTGGAGGTGATCTAAGCATTTCTGGCATTGAATACAAGGAGGCGGAACGCATCAAGCAGTTCATTGCACAAAAAGTGGGCAGCGATGAGTGACGGCGGCACCCCTTTTTATTTTCAACCCAGCCGGCAATCTCCGATAGCCATACTCTTGATTCTGGCGCGTTTGATCCGTTCCTTGATTGGCCAGTTTTGGCCCCTATTGCTGTTGTTGTTGTTGCGTAAGCGTTCTGCGAATAGTAGCCAGTTTTGGGTTTGGGTCGGTATTGCCATCACCGTTCTTTCGGTGGTTCGCTCCCTGGTGACTTATTTTCGCACACATTTTTACATCCAGGATGACGAGTTCATTTTGGAAAAAGGAGGTTTTACCCGCCGCCGGCTGAGTGTGCCACTGGATAAAATTCAGACCATCACTTTTCAACAAACTTTTTTGCACCGCTTGTTCAATGTGGTGAGTGTGGAGATGGACACGACCGGGGCAAAGGGCTCTGAGATCAGCCTCACTGCCCTGGATCGCGATAAGGCGACTGTATTGCGGGAATACTTGTTGCGCTGGAAAAAGGAAAATGTCAATGCGACCCCAGCTGATCAGGAAGCAGCGACAGCAGATATAGCACCCGAGGTTGAATTGCTCAAATTGGACTTGGGGGCATTGTTTTTGATTGGATTGAGCCAAAATCATTTGCGCTCTGCCGGTATCCTCTTTGGCTTGCTGGCCAGTTTTGCCCGCGAAATTCAACCCATTCTGGGCAAATCCGCCTACAAATACTTCGAAGAAGAGTGGGGTTTGAGCTTTAATTTTTTCTGGACCTTTGCACTCTGGATCATTGTGTTCTTTCTGATCATCTCGGTGATTGCGACCCTGGCCTTGACGATCGTCCGTTTTTACAACCTGCGTTTTGTACAAACGGGCGAAGGTTTTCGCCTTGAAGCAGGCTTATTTACTCGACGAGAGCAAGCCGCTTATTTGCCTAAAATTCAGTTTTTACGCTGGAGTTCTAACCCCCTTCAGCGCCTTTGGGGCATGTACAACCTGCGTTTTTATCAGGCTGCCGGGCACGAATTGAGGGGCAAACAAACCTTACAAGTACCCGGTTGTTATCCGCACCAAATTGCGACTGTACAAACCGCCTATTTTCCAGCATCAGTGCAGGAGCAATGGCAATGGCATCGGCCACATCGACTCTATTTCCGCCAACGTTTGTTCATCCTCGGGCTTTTGCCTCTAATCGGCCTGATCTTAAAAACCAGCCTTGATTTCAGTTGGGTTTGGTTGGCCATTACCTTGCTGTGGCTGCCTTTCACTGCCTGGTGGCAATGGAAATTGTTGTTGCGCAAAGAATATGGCCTTAGCCCCGATGGCTTGTGGGTGAAATCAGGCTATTTCACGCAGTCACAAATACTCCTGCTATGGGCCAATGTACAAGGGCTAGAAGTACAACAAACCTTTCTGGAAAAACGCCATCAGGTAGCAGACCTTACTTTTTATACCGCCTCCGGCGAAGTTGAAATCGAAAGCCTGCCCTTGCCAATGGTCAATTCCTTACGCGATTATGTATTGGCTAAAATAGAGGAACCAAAATTTTTTGAAGTCGCAATAACCTGACCATAAACGGGCACTTTAATTGAACTCATGAGTATTTTTTATTTCCCGTTTGGTTCTTTCCAGCCTTTTTTCTACCTTTAACAAGTTTTTTAAACACCACTATTACCCATACTTCTCATTGAAAATCAAAGCTCAATACTGGAGAGCACCCTTCACATCCTCACGACGAACAGCCGGGTTTGGCCCCGGAGTGGAAAAAATTACTCGTTAAATACCAACTTGTTGAGCAAAACAAGAATAGCATCGTATTTTTTTTGCGGTAGCATACCGCACCATTTATAAATGTACTACTATGAGAAAATTTACATCCCATGACTATGCTCTTCCACGCATGAGTCAATCCTGCTTTTTGCTGTTAGCGCTGCTTGTATTTGGGTTGAGTCCCCTGATCGCTCAACGCAATTTAGCCCTCTACAACCTGCCCGGCGTCCCTCAGTCACAAACGATGAATGTAGGTCGAATGCCTGATTACAATTTTCACCTGAGTTTGCCCCTCATCAGCAACATCAACCTGGGGGCAAGCAGCAGTGGCTTTTCAGCCAATGACATCAAAAACATCAATTTTAATGACCAAGGTGAAAACCCCGACGGCTCATTTTTTGAGACCGATTTTTCTGATTTCATCAAACAAGTAGGGCCCTACAATACGCTTGGTTTCGATTTCAATACCACCATTCTGGATGCCGGTTTTCGGATAGGAAAGGGGTATATTGGCTTGCAAGGAACTGAGCATGTGCAGTCTTTTCTGGGTTATGCCGAATCTTTGTTCAGCACCTTTAACGAACTTCAAGGGCTTACACTCGAAGATTTTGAAAATGGCCCCCGCCGTTATGCGGTCAATGGTACTTTTTTGAATTTTACCCACCATCGCACCCTGGGCGCCAGTTACACCCACGAAATCATCCCCGGCAAACTCAGCGCAGGGTTGCGGGCCAAAATGGCCATCGGGCTCGGTCGCGCTTGGACGCGCAACGAAAACTTCAGCATCGTTGGGGATTATCAACAGGGTATTCTTGGGTTGGAGGGGAATGTCGGGCTGCTTTTGGCTGGATTACCCGCTGCATTTGATTCTACTCAAGGCATTGGCACTTATTTGCAAGGAACGGGTAATAAAGGCATCGCCGTAGATTTGGGCGCTCAGTACCGCGTAACGGACAAAATTGAAGTCTTTGCTAGTCTGGTTAATTTGGGCCAAATCGTCTGGAAAAACAACATCACGGAATATGGCTATAGCACGAAATACCTCGACTTTTTTGCCAATCAGCCCGATCAGGCCGAAGAAGCACTAGGTCAGGTCATTGATTTTGTGACCACCCCCGAAAAGACCAAATACCAGGGTAAAATCAAGTCCCCCTTGCCCATGTACGTCTACGCCGGAGGGAATTACCATTTTAATAAAACCTTCACGGCCGGTGCAATGGTCAACCTGGAGCGTTTGGATGGATTCAATTATTGGAATTTCACGCTCAATGGCCGGGCCAATGTAGGCCGGGTGCTGCAAGTGGGCGCAACCCTGGCGCAAGTCCAGGGCGTCGGCTTTCAAGTAGGTGCCGGTGCTGCGGTCAACCTGGGACCCTTACAAATTTATGCGGCTTCGGACAATGTTGCTTCCGTCGTGAACCTCGGCAATGCCCGCAATGCCCAGGTCAATGTAGGGATCAACCTGGTCTTTGGGCGTGGCAAAACCAAAACCGATGTGGCGATGCAGGACAGCACCGCCGCCGACAGTACCATGATTGCTTCGGTGGATTCCAGTGATCAAAAAAAGGAAAAAGTAAGACCAGAAAAAGTTAAAAAAGAAAAACCCACGGTGGCCAAAACCAAAGAACGGCCAGAACCTGTCAAAACCACTCCAGCACCAGTTAGCACTCCCGTCGTTGTTGCTGCACCAACGCTGCGGCCTTGGGTGAACTTGCGCGGTACAACCTACAATGCAAGTAGCAAAGAATTAATGACCGGGGTAACGGTAGAATTGTACCAAAAACAATCCGACCGGGAAATATTGGCCTACGTGCGGGGCAATCCTGGCATCGACATCCTGGCACCCATGGAACGCAACCGGGAATACCGCGTAGTAGTGAAGAAAAATGGCTATAAACCGACTGAAACCAACATCTCTTTGGATGAATTGGCGGGCGTTGCAGAGCTGAAAAAAGAGTTTTTCCTCGAAGCAGCACCGGTGGAGCCACCCACGGTAGTGAGCAAACCAGCGGAAAAGCCGGTTGAAAAACCTGTTGTAACTTCGGATACTACCAGTAACAACAAACCTGGAGCCATACTTACTCCAGATTCTAAAGACAATGTCCTTGCTCCACAACCCAATAGCAACAAACTACAGGTGTTCATGGTGGTTACCAATGCTGATTTGAAACCAACCGCTTCGGCTGATGGTGCCACCGTTATCAAAGTAGGTGCCGGGTATCGGGTACAAATTTTGGAAAAAACCAATGCAGATTGGTGGCTGGTAAATTTTAGAGGGTACAATGGCTATTTATCGCCTAAAGTGTTGAAGGAAGAGAAATAATTGCAATGACGAATTTTTCGAATGACGAATGACGAATAGGGGAGGAAAAAATGACGAATTTTTCGAATGACGAATGACGAATAGGGAAGGCAGCGCCCCAAATTCGTCATTCGTCACTGGAAAAATTCGTCATTTATTTCTCGCCCCTTATGGATTCACCTTGGCTTCAAATGTTTTAGAAAAACTGAATCCTTGATGAGCGATCGACAGGGTAATATTGGTACTCTGCGGGGTTGTAGCGGAAATGGTGAAGCGCACTCGATATCCATCATCCAGCAACAAAGGACTAGTTGCCGCTCTTGTTATGGTACTACCACTTAAGGAAATGGAAGCAGATACTTCAGAGTTTTTCAAAGCCAATGGAGCTGTTTTGGGGCTTAAAGCTGGCGCAGATACAATGGATGATTGTAGGGAATTGTCCCACCACTTGCGGAAGCTACTAAGGCTTTTAATGTAACTACCAACCAAAATTGTATCAGAATTTAGGATATTGCGGTAACTAAGTTTGACGGGAATGGTATCGGTGGTACCGGCCTTAAAGGCTTCACTAGCGGCAATTTTGGAAAAATCAGCATCTACAATCCAGGTGCGATTGTTGGCTTGATTGGTCAAGTCTCCTAAAATTAGCGCTTTTGGTAAAATATTGATGAACTGAAGAAAACCTGAAACGTGCCTAGGGCTGGCCTTAAATAGCAACTTGAATTGGTTATCCGCATTGACAGAAAAAAACTGCCCATTCAAGGCTCGCCCAAAAATAAGCCCTAAATCCATGTGCTCTTGCAAAGTGCTAAAATTTGATCCCAATGCTTCAAACAGACAAGGGTAATAGTTCTTGTTGTTCTCACCCGTGCAAACTGCTGAGGGCCCGATGCTGTTCACGGGTATGGACCGCAGATTTTTCAATTTGGCATTGTATGCGCTGAAGAAATTCTTGTTGGCTAAGAGTGTAACGGCGACGTTTTCTTTCTGGCTGGCATTGAGCGCGTTGAACGTCAATAGCGTGGAATCCCGGATGTTCCGCAACCTTTGAAGAACTGTGGCAGAACCTGAGCTAAAATAATTGATGTTAGGATCTACTTCGTCGCGTAGATAGTTGGCAATCACCACATCGGCGCTTTGGCTGCCCAGTTTAGTCAAGGTGTCAATTTGAATGGTCAGTAAGGTTCCCAAGGCGCTGATCCGATAATCGTGCGCTCCCACCGTTAAATTACTCGGGGCAATAAAATAATAGGTCTGATTGTCTGCTCCTTTGATCAAACGAATAGTGTCCCCACTAGCACCATATCCCAACACAATATCTGCTGGAAAATTGGAGCTCAATTTAAATTGATCAAACCTTCCATTTGTCGTTTTGACGGTGATGGTGTTGTCCAAAACAGGCGCGATCTCAACAGCTTGCGGGACACACGAAGATAGGTACAGAAAAACAGCACTCAGCAAAATCCCTAAGCGATATAAGGGTTTTGGATAGCAAAACTTGTTAGTAGTTTTCATTCTCAAAGTATGTTTATGCATTAAAAATAACTTGTTGCCAACCTTGAACGAGGAGGGAAGGTAGCCTATTACAAGCGTTTAAATTATAATATTTTGTGAAGGTCGAGGTAAAAGTAAAAAATTTTTGAGTTTGGACAAAATATGTAGTGCGTCAAAGCACGCCTTTTTCTACCAAAAATCCCCGCAACTGTTCCGAAGATTCAAAATGTACTGCTGGCAAGCCCACGTCCCAGGCCCCCACTACATTTTTGTGGTTGTCGTCAATGAACAAAGCCGTACTGCGTTCAATGTTGTAACGATCCAAAATCAACTCATAAATGGCCGGATCGGGTTTGATCAATTTTTCATCGCCGGAGACCAAAACGCCTTCAAACCAGTGCATAAATGGAAAGATTTCCAGGGCATGGGGCCAGGTTTCATTCGACCAATTGGTGAGTGCATACACCCGGTGGCGGCCATTTTTGAGGATTTCCTCCAAAATAGCTACGGTGCCTTCCAGCGCGCCATTGAGCATCTCAGTCCAGCGGCCGTAGAAGGCGCGGATTTCACTTTCGTAGTGAGGGTGTTCGGCAATCAGGGTTTCTGTAGCTTCAGCCAGGGTGCGCCCGGCATCTTGTTGTTCGTTCCAGTGGCCAGTGGTGACTTCAGCCAAAAAACGTTCCATTTCGGCCTCATCAGCAAAGATGTTGCGGTAGAGGTAACGTGGATTCCAGTCGACCAGCACGCCGCCGAGGTCGAAGATGATGGTTTCGAAAGTAGATGGGTATTGCATTGGTGGAAATTAAGGAACTATTGTTTAGTTCGTATCTTTAAGGCGCAGCGTACAATTACTGCGATGAGTATAGGGATGATCGCCGGGTGAAAAAGCTGCGGCGAAAATGGAAAAAAGACCAAAGTAAAAGCGCACAAGCCCCCAACGATCCACAGCCAAATCTTGCGTTTGCCGCGTAGGGCGCCCAGTGCGATAAAATACAAGGGGTTGGCCCAAAGTACATTCAAGTTGTATTTGGTGGCCAAGTGATCGGTGCCCAACCACAGAAACAACATCAAAGTACCCGCAAAACCGATCAATACAAAAAACAAGCGATCCAGGATGTTGACGAGCCATTTGTGCTTTAAAAAACCAGCCCCAACCCAAAGCACCATAATGATCGAAATGAGTACCAAAGGTTTTGGCGCAGTAGCAGGGGGTAGGGGAGCAGCGGGTAAAAGCTGCACATTCGGCCCGGTAATGGCTTTTCCCTGATAACGCGCATGCAGCAGGTTTTTACCCAAATAATCCGGCAAAAACATCTCGTAGCGGAAAGTCCCCATTTGGTCGGCAGGTAGGCCCAAAATCAAATCGATGCCAAAATCCGACCAGGGCATTTCAACCAAATATTCATCCAATAACCTGCGTAAGGGTTTAATTGTGCGGGTAGTATCGGCATAGGTGATCGGCAGCGCACGCTCCACTACATCCCGGATACGGGTAGCGCAATTGTCGAAGAAAAAGTCGTATTTGTATTTCTGATTTTCAGGGAGATAATTGGTCTCGATGGTGTTTAGCAACTTACGTTTGGCGTCCAAGGGCAGCAGCACAGGTGTTTCCACCACGCTGCGTTGGAGGTATTGGTACTCGGCGTAAAAGTCTGCAAAGCGTTGCCCCCCCATTTGGTACAACAATTTGCCACGCATGAATTTCCAGTAAAAATTGGGCGTATCGAAATCAAAAATGCCCCAGTTGAATACCGCATCCATGCCACTGAGGGGGTCGTATACCCGCACTGCACTGTGCCCAAAGGTGCTGTACAGGGCATTCCCCGGCGAACAGGTCAACAAGCTGACCCGGGTACTGTCAGAAAAATTGAATTGCGTTTGGGCTGAAAGGGGCTGAGAATGGAGTCCCATCAGCAAACAGAGGAGTACGACCAGGCGAAAATACATGTATACAAGGGTTGTGGATGAATCGTGAAGCAAGGTAAGGAGAAAAATTGAGGCTACCGCAAGGTCTTAGACAAAATCGTGTCCAAGTCGCTGCGGCAGCCACACCCACACTTCACACGCAAACTCACACCCTATTTTATCGACGAAATTACGTCCAAAAGAATGACCTAAAAATTGCTAGAATGCACTTTAGTTGTAAATTGCCCCGCTGTAGGAGGCCCTCCAGCAGTTTTGTGTAATTCCATTGAATATCCAAGTAAGCAACAATGAAAATAGGCATCCTTTCCACAGCGCAGGAGGTATACTCCACTCAGTCGCTGTTGCGCTGCGGCCTAGCTCGCGGCCACCAAATCGAGCTCATCGACTACAAACAATGCAGTTTGGTGATGGAACAAGGCCGGGCCGAAATGTATTATAAAGACTTTCCCCTCAGTCATTTAGATGCAGTCATTCCGCGCATTTCCACTTCTTTTACCCTCATGGGCGCTTCGGTGCTCACCCAGCTGCGCTTGATGAAGGTTTTTTCGACGCTCAAACCGGAAGGTTTATTGCTGGTGCGCGACAAACTCCGCTGTTTGCAGCGCTTGCAAGAAATGGAAATTGATGTTCCTCAGACCGCTTATGTAGGTGATAACCAAGCTATTGGTCCACTGATTTCGATGGTGGGAGGATTGCCCGTGGTCATCAAACTGCTGGAAAGTACCCACGGGCTCGGAGTCATTTTGTCGGAATCTTACCGCAATGCGGAATCCACGATAGAAGCGTTCCAACGCCTCAACGAAAGGGTGATCATCCAGGAGTTTATCCGGGAAGCCAAAGGCGCCGATATTCGTGCCTTTGTCGTCAACGGCAAGGTGGTAGCCTCGATGAAACGCCAGGCTCGGGAGGGTGAATTTCGCTCCAATTTACACCGTGGCGCCAGTGCCCAGCAGGAGCGACTGACCATGCAAGAAGACTTTGTAGCCCGCACTGCCGCCAAAGCGGTGGGTCTGGACATTGCCGGGGTAGACATTCTCCGCTCCGAACGAGGCCCGCTGGTGATGGAAGTGAATGCTTCTCCGGGCCTGGAAGGAATTGAAACCTATACACAGGTAGACGTAGCAGGCAAAATTTTTGATTTTGTGGAGAAAAAAGTCCACGCAATCAAGAACGGGAAAGTGCGGAAAAAAGTAGCCGTGTAGCGATTTCGGATTTGGGATGTCGGATTTCGGTGTGGCTTCGAGCCTGAAAGAACAGGTGTTTTCACGCTACTGAAGATTTTGCTCGAAGGACATCAATTGCCCCTGGCTTCAGCCTGGGGGCAAAGGAACCCCTCGGATTTGGGCTTTAGCCCTGGCATGTAAATTAAGCCTTGGGCTAAAGCCCGATCAAAGAGGAAATCCGATCCACGCGCTAAAGCACGTGGCAATTGATGCCCTCCGAGCAAAATGTCCAGTAGTTTGAGGTATTTTAGCTTTTGTACCTTACTTTTGAAGCATTCAGATTCGCTTAGACCTGAAAAACCACCGAAATCCGAAATCCGAAATCCGAAATCCGCCATCCGAAATCAATGAACACAGGTTATTCCCGCAGCAAAGCCACCCAAAGCCAACCCATCAAGATTTACAACACGCTCATTGAAGCGGGGCAGTATGCTGTGATCAAAATTCCGGTGGGGCGCATCCCTTCCGGCAACATCATCTCCATCAAGGCGCATGTGTATCGGGGGCCGAGGGTTGGGCCCTGTATGCTGGTCTTGGGCGGGGTACACGGAGATGAAGTGAACGGGGTAGAAATCGTGCGCCGCTCGGTCGAGCAGGGCGTTTTTAATCATCTACACGCCGGAACCGTCATCGCTATCCCTTTGTTGAATGTCTACGGATTCATCAATTTTTCGCGGGATGTACCCGATGGAAAGGACGTAAACCGCAATTTTCCGGGCAATGCCAATGGCTCTTTAGCGTCCAGGGTAGCCCGGATATTTACGCGGGAAATTTTGCCCGTGATCGATTTTGGCATCGATTTTCACACAGGAGGTCGTGGACATTACAATTACCCACAAGTACGTTATACTACCGAACACATACCAAGTTTTGAACTGGCTCAAGCTTTTGCGGCACCATTCACCATTTCTGGGAAGGCCATCAAATCGTCCTTGCGCCGTACAGCGGTAGAGTTGAACAAACCCATTGTGGTGTTTGAAGGCGGTGAAAACCTGCGCTTTGACGAATTTTCGATCCAGCAAGGGATGTTAGGCTTGCGACGGGTGATGCTACACAAAGGAATACTTAGCGATGCCCCACCAGCCGAAGCCAGCAAACATTTTGCGGACGCTTCCTGGTTGCGCTCACCCCGTGCCGGGATGTTCCATTTGGTGAAATGTTCGGGTGAACAAGTAAAAAAGGATGAAGTCATTGCGTACATTACTGACCCCTTTGGCGAAGAAAGAACCCAGGTCAAGACCAAAAAAAGTGGCTACATCATTGGCCACAACAATACCCCGGTGGTGAACCAGGGGGACGCACTTTTTCACATTGCCTACAACCCCAAACCCAAACCTAAATCAAAGTTGAAGAGTTGAAAAGTTGAAGAGTAGCTACCGCAGCGTTTTTGACATTGTATTTGTCTAAGTAGCTGCGGTAGCTACTCCTCAACTCCTCAACTCCTCAACTCCTCAACTTTTCAATCATGCCTTTTATACTGCTGGCTTTTTCCAACAAACAGGACAACTACTTGGAATACCTCCAAAAAGAAACTTCCGAGTTGCGCAAGATTTTGCTGGGACTACAAGACAAACTGGAATACGAAATCATCAGCAATGCAACTACCGATGACCTCTTTGATGCGATGACGGCTTATCACTACCAGGTTACGGTGTTTCATTACGGTGGGCACGCCGATAGTTTGTACCTGGAGTTGGAAAATCGTGCCCAAGGCATCGAGCAGTTCATTCAATTGTTGAAGGGGATGGCCAACCTGCAAATCATTTTCCTCAACGGTTGCTCTACCCAGGGAATGGTGAGCAAAATCCTGGAGGGCATCGGCCGCGATGTAGCGGTGATTGCGACCTCCACCAAAATCGACGATCAACGCGCCTTCAATTTTTCCAAAGCTTTTTATTCCTCTTTCACCCAGGAAAATCAAACGCTGGAGGGTGCCTTTGAAATGGCCAAGTCGGTATTGGAATCCACGGATATTCAAGAAACAACTTTCCGCCAAAGTGTGCCCCGTAGAACGGGTGATACGCCTGCTTCACCGATGCCTTGGGGGGTATATGGCAATGTGGATTTTGCCAAAAAAATCCAACTCATTACGGCGAGTGCTGAGGCTTCAGTTAAATTGTTACCTGGTTCTTTGGCTGAGTTTAAGGAAAAAGTTACCGAACAGATTACCCTTGGAGAACTGGATGAAGCATTGGAATTAGCGAAGTCAAAATTTAAGTTTAATAACGATATACTGGTTCAAATAATGAGCCGCTGGAGCCGGTATAAGAATAACATTAAACGGGGAAACATGCTAGCTGGTTCTACTTCAGCCACATTAGAAGAAAACCAGATCGGAAACGTCATTGCCGATTGGTTAAAAGGCCTCGATGAGGATGATTGGAAATAAAAGCACCTTCGTGATGCGATGATCACGAAGGTGCCCCAAATTGAACTATTTATATCTAACACTCACTAGTTATTCAAAGCACCCAGCCGAATCCAGTTGCGGATTTTGCGGATGTCACAATCTGGTAACTTGCCATTTTTGGGCATAGCGCTATAACCTTTCGCCTGCACCAAACTACCCAAAAACTTGCCATTGTCGACGTATTTTTTGATCTCTGCATAAGTACTCAGCAAGATTCCACCACCCGAAGCAGCGGTACCACTGTGGCAACCTTTGCATTGCAAAGTGACAATGGGTAGAATGTTGTTCTTAAAACTGGTTTGGGTAGAATCACACACCCCATCACAAGTCAGGTTTTTTGCACCCTGCTGGATCCATTTCAAAATGCTGGCTTTATCCGCATCACTCAAGGCTGCCATGGGTGGCGGGGGCATCCGTTCGCGGGTGCTGTTGAGGGAGGAATAAATTTTGCTACTGGCCGGGCTGTTGACCCGAATGCCACCCGTTTTGATGGTATTGGCGTAAGAATCCAGGATGATGCCTTCTTCGCGGGAAATGGCATCATGACAACCTGAAATTGCACAATTGGAGCGCAAAATGGGTAGTACCGACAATTCAAAGTAGATCGAATCCGGCGAGCAGGGTTTGCCCGTGATTACCGGACCTCCTCCGGTTCCACCAGTGCCGGTTGTATCCTGGGGCGTATCGGGATTGACTTCACCAATGTAAATGTACTCCTGTTTGCAGGCAAAAATCAGCAAACTCAGCACAAAGCTGATGGCTGATGCCTTGATAAAAAAGTGTTTGGATACCATGGTAGTTTTGTGTTTTTCCATAAAAAGCTTGGCCATATTGAACAAGCCAAAATTGAAGCAATTGTACTCGGCAAAGGTCTAACTCTTTTGGCAAAAAACACTGCCATTGGCCAGAAACATTAGACTAGGAATGAATTGAACAAATAACTTTTTCATATTGACGATTTGAAAGAACCTGTGCGGTATGAACAATGCCGCACAGATTCAACTGTAGAAATAGGAACTTATTACTTCTTCTGACAGAACACAGTACCATTGGCGTTGAACATCACCCGTACATCGGAGCCACCGCCGCCGCTGCTTTTGCGCAGACGCACGTAATAGCGCTTGCTGCCGTCGGCATGAGTTAGTTCTTCTACGTCGTTGTCGTCTTTCACTTTGTAAGCAGCGAATTGAGTCTTAATGGCGTTGGCAACTGCGCTTGGAAGCGCGGCTTCTCCAATTCGTTTGGCTTCAAAGAGGAATTTTTCGTTGAGGTCAAAAACCAGATGCACTTCCTTGCTGCCGTTTTTGATGCCCACTTCAATCAGGTATTGATTGTCGCACCAGTCTTCTTTTTCCACTTCATAAATGGTGTATCCGGCATATTTGCTGCTTACATAATTCTTGATGATTGTGGAGACATTCACAGTGGAGTTGTTGCTGTTGTCGTCGCTGCCACCGGAGTTGCCATTGCCGTTTCCATTGCCATTGCTGTTGTCGTCATCGTCGTCGTCATCATCATTGGAATCATCATCGCTACTGGCTTTACCTTGGCACCACATTTCACCAGCTTTGGAAAAAGTGATTTTGACATCGTTGCTCAACTCAATTTTGAAGGCAGCCAGACCGTATTCGTGCTTCAATTCCACCTCTTTGATGCTCACATTGGGGAATTTTTCCTGCAGATAAGCCTTGATGTTGGCTGGAATTTTGTCCGCGAGGTAGTACTCGCTGCGCTCATTGTCGTCGCCAATGCTGATCAATTCTCCTTTGCCGTTGAAAAGGATTTTTTTCTCAACACCCACTTTTTTCAATTCAACCCCATAAAACAAGGAGCTATCCTGAGTAAATAAGTACACATCGTGCGTAGTAAAGTCGCTGTAGTTTTTTTGCAGGTATTCCTGGGCTGCGATGGGAAGTTTGTTGAACGAAGTACTCGTTTTGCCAGCACAGAAAACATTGACACTACCATCCAGTTTGAACAGCTCTTCGGCTGATACTGTTAAGGATTCTTTGCTACAAGAAGACATGCCGATGGCAAGCGCGGTGATGAACCACGCGAAAAAGAACTTTTTCATCGTTTCGATTTTTTTTTGGATGTTTGACCAAAGTGAGAAGGGTGCCTGGCTCACGGATGAGCCAAGCTAGCCCGCTACATAATCAGTCAATATGAATGCGTTAGAATAAGCGATTTGTTGACAAAACCGGTTTCACCACTGCCTTTCAGCAGGTATACCCCCGGCGGGTTGTTGCCCGCGTCGATGCTCCATTGTCCGGGACGATGCTGTTGGAGGCGGATGGGAATGACCCGCCCCAGTTGATCGTATAAGGCCCAGTGTTGGATGTCGAGGGGTGTTTCCACCCAGAATTTTCCACGGCTCGGATTGGGACTGATTTTCAACAGCTCCGGGTCGTGTTGTAGATTTTTGACCCCTACCAGTTTTGGGTTATTGGTCACAAAAATGATCAGCGTATCATGGGCGATTGCGGTCGATTTAAAATTTTGATCGACCATCAGCAAACTATCGATGGTGATGCGCAAGGTATCTACCGGGCGACCAACGATGATGTCTTCGATGACCAGTTTGATTTTGCCCATGCGCCCAAAACCCGTGGCGACTTTTTGGTTGGTGCGGGTAATGGCCAGTTCTGCTTGTCCGGTATTGCCTGGGTCTACGTAGAGGTCTTTGCTTTCTTCGCCAGTACCTTCGTACCAGGGGGCTGCCTCGTCTTCAAAGTCGGTTTGGCGGACCAATCTGTTGGTGTAACCCATCTGTAGCGCTAGGCCGTAAAAATTGACGGGTTGGCTGGCGTTGCCTAAGTTTACATCAACCAGGATGGTAGCACCGGGTGCGATGATGTTTTGCGCAGTGCTAAGCTTGAGCTGAGGCGCTTGACCTTTGATGCCTTTGGCAAAACCATCACCTTTTACAACACCGTGGGTCAGGCCAAAATTGGGCTCGATGACATCTTTGCTGTCTTTTTCATCAATTTCACCATCCCCATTGCCATCCGCGTAGGCGTAGTTCAAACCATTGGTGAAAAATTGTGACCAAGCGGTAAAATTTTGCGCTTGCCAGGTCGTGCTGGCGTTGCTGCGCACTGGACCCTTGGCGTTGTAGGCCAAACCTACGTAGAGGAAATCAACGGCGTTTACTTTGCCGCTGTTGTTAGCATCACCGGGCCACATGACTTGTGCCTGGGGACTGAACCCGAGCAAGAGGCAGATGAAGATGCTAAAAATGTATTTCATAGACTGATTATTTTTCGTCTCGTGCAAATCAGAGGGGCGATAAAAAAATAAGTGTTCATTTTGCCAAAGGATTGGGTGAGTAAACGGTTTATTTAAGTGTCTCACCCAATCCTTTGGCTCAAAAAAAAATGAACGCTTATTTTTGCCCCACTTTATGTCGTAAAGGTAGGTGCTAATAGTATACATTGTCAAGCTTCCTTAGATTACATTTTTGGTGCTTTGTCGGTGATTAAAATCAATACTTTTGAGTGAATTCAATTGCTTTGTAGTTATATTTACTGCATATTTTGCTTTTAATTTAAATTTTTATTTAATTTGAAATAAAAATTTGTCGAATTTTGGAAAAGAAAAAGCTCTACCTGAACCTACAAATATTGAGCGCAGAGGAAGTAAAAAAGCTGCACAGCCTCATCCAGTCGGGTTATTTTCGCCAAAATGAAGCCTGTGGAAAATTGTTACTGCACCTTTTGAACTTTTGGCCCAACTACCAACGGCCAGAATTGGAAAAGGAGCAGGTTTGGGCGCAGCTTTTTTCCGAACAAGCTTTTGTAGACAAACAATGGCGCTATTGGTGCAGTGATACAGTGGGTTTGATCGAGTCATTTTGGACTTTGGAAAAACTCTTTCAGTCGGGTGCCCTGGCAGATTTGCTCTTACACGAAGTGTTGTCCGAAAAAAAGCTAGATAAAAACTTCCAGGAAGTCAATCGCCGATTGGAGGCTCGTTTTGCCAAAGCTCAAACCCACGATGTACCCTACCTCAAGGAGCGCCTGCATTGGCTGAATACCAATGAACTGGCTTTCCAGCGCAGCCGCCAACGCCGCTTCGACCTCACCATACAACATTCCTCGGATGGCCTCGACGCCTATTATTTTTTACAAAAACTACAATATGCCTGCGTGATGCTGGATCGGCAGGCCATTTTGCAGGGGGAATACGATACTGGGATTTCGGAAGCCTGGATCGCACATTTGTTGTCGCGCAATTTTTTTGGCGAGCCACTCATCCAATTGCACTACGTGATTTTGAAGGCTTTACAGGAAGAGGAAAAGGAGGAACATTTTGCCATCCTGCGGGAAAGTATCCTGGCCGAAAGAGGGGAGGGGAGCACCCTGCGCGACGTCTACTTGTTGGCCATTAATTATTGCGCACGGAAAATCCGCCAAGGCAAAGGGCAGTACGTTCAAGAAGCACTCACCTTATATTACCATGGCCTGGAGCGGGGCCTGCTGTTGGAAGGCAAGGAAATTTCGCCCTGGACTTTTACTAATGTCGTAAAACTCTCGCTGCGCCTGCAACAGTTTTCCGAGATAGAACTGTTTATCGAGCGTTACGCCGATCGCCTGCCCAGCGAACTCCGCGCCGATGCCCTCGCTTTTAACCGCGCCGAATTGTACTATTACACCGGGCAGATCGATGAGGCGCAAACTTTATTGAATCAGGTGAGCTACTCCGATTTGAATTATTACCTGGGAGCCAGGGTGCTCTTGGCAAAACTCTACTACGAATCCGGCGCGAGCAAATCGCTGCTCTCCCTCCTGGCTGCCTTCACCATTTTTTTGAAACGCAACCGCCAGATTTCCAGCGCCCTCAAACAGACTTACCTCAATTTTTGTGAACTGCTGTTCCAACTCATCCGCCGCAAACCCGAACAAATGGAGGCCCTGCGGGAAAAAGTGGAGGCGGTGCAGTTGTTGACGGATCGGGGCTGGTTGTTGGAGATGTTGGGGAAGAAAGTTGAGGAGTTGAGGAGTTGAGAAGTTGAGAAGTTGAGGCTACCGCAGCGACTTAGACAAAGGCTTGGTCGCTGCGGTAGCCTCAACTTCTCAACTTTTTCCTTAGCTTGCATCAAAAAATATCGCCAAGTGGAAAAAACCATCTACCAAGGCAGTTTTACCTGGCTGGACGTTACGCAGCCCACCAAAGAGCAGCTCCTGGACATTGCTGAGCGGTTCAATTTGCATCCCTATACGGTGCAGGATTGTTTGGAGCCGGATCATTTGCCCAAGTTTGAGATGGATGGGAAAGCACGTTTTATCATTGTGCGCTCCTACAACCCTAAAGAACTGGAAACCCCCCACTCGGTGCAGGACCTGACCAGCAAAATTGCGCTGTTTTACACCGATGACTGCATCATTACCATCCACCGTTTGCCCCAACCTTACATTGAGGAAATTGTGACTCGGTACCTGGTAAAAGGGCACCATTTGAAACCTTGCGATATGGTGACCCGAGTGATTTGGTATGCCGTAGCTACTTACGCAGGCCCGGCGCAATACCTGGACGATGAGGTGGATAAAATTGAAACGGCCATTTTTGCCCGGCACTCGCGGGGCAAGTTTGAGGAAAAACTGTACCACCTGCGGCGCATGGTGAGTGTAAACAAAAAACTGCTGACTTTGACGGAAAAGGTCATTGCGGAGGTGCACCACGATACCCACTCTAACCCCTTTATCCAGGACTTAAAAGACCTCACCCTGAAGCTGCATAGCAACTACGAACAAATCCACGAAGACGTTTCGAACCTTCTGAACATTTACATTTCCATCTCCGCCCACAAGACCAACGAGGTGATGAAGGTACTCACCATTTTTTCGGTCTTTTTTATGCCCCTGACCTTTATCGCCGGAATTTATGGGATGAACTTTAAGCACATGCCGGAGCTGGACCAAGTATGGGGTTATCCGGCTAGCCTGGGCCTGATGCTGGTGATTGTTGTGGTCATTTATGTGTGGTTCAAAAGGAAGAAGTGGATGTGATGGAGTGGGAAGTGAAAAGTGAAAAGTGAAAAGCGGGTACAACGCTTGTTTTTCAACTGCTCTCATTGATTTTTCTGAGCTTAAAGTTTGGAGTTAAAGGGAAAGTGTATTTTTTTCACTTTTCACTTTTCACTTTTCACTTTTCACTTTTCACTTTTCACTTTTCACTTTTCACTTTTCACTTTTCACTTTTCACTTT
>JAIYAV010000048.1 GCA_027488855.1 Saprospiraceae bacterium | reverse complement strand
TTCGAGCACCTTAGCAAAAATGCTGAGTTTGATCAATTTCATCCCGATTTCCATAAAGTATTGGATTTCGGCGCGATTCATTCAACTTAGCACGCGCATTCTGCGCGGACTATTGATGCACTCAAATTCACGGAAAGAGGAGGACAAATCACCCTGCGGGTGCTTGAAGGGGAGACCCATATCCAGATCGAGGTGGAAGATACCGGGAGGGGCATCCACCCCGATGATTTGCCGCATGTGTTTGATCGTTATTTCCAAACCCAACAAGCAGAAACAGCTTATGAAGGTGGCTCCGGGGTAGGCTTAGCTCTGGCCAAGGAGGCCAGTAAAGCAATGGGCGGCTCCTTGAATGTACACAGCAAATTGGGGCAGGGAAGCACCTTTACCTTACAGTTTCCAAAACGCGAAACCACGCTGGAAGTAGGGGACGCTACCATCGGGTTTGAGGAATTAACAGACCAGCTGGAGGAAGGCGCAGAAACACCAATCCAGCTGGCTAAACAAGCGCCGAATGAGAGAATGGCTCAACTATTATTGGTTGAAGACAACGAAGATTTACGCTTGTATTTGACCCAGGTTTTGGGACTGCACTATCAGGTGACTGCCGTAGCCAATGGGCAGGAAGCGCAATTGCATCTGGCCGAATTCACTCCAAACTTGATCATCTCCGACATCATGATGCCTCAGGTGGATGGGTTTCAATTGTTGGAATGGTTGAAATCAGGCCCCTTGAGCAGCATTCCGATCATCATGTTGACTGCTCGTGCCGATTTGGACGACCGGCTGCGGGCTTTGCGCAAAGGCGTAGACGATTATTTGGTGAAACCATTTGTGGAACCGGAGCTATTGGCTAGAATTCAAAATTTACTCCAGCGCCAGGAATTTCGCCGCAGCTTTATCGCCCCAGAAGAAGCAATAGAGGAAGAAGAAATCGCCGTAGTATCGCGCATAAAAATCCCGCCTGCCTTGACCCAAAGCGAAAAACTTTGGCTGGGTCGCCTGGAAGAACTGGTTTTAACCAGTTTGGGTAATGTCGATTACACCGTAAATGACCTGGCCAAAGGTATGTTGATGTCTCGTTCTGCTTTTTACAATGAATTGGGCCGTGTTTTAGGCCTTACGCCCAATGAATACATCAATGAAATTAGGCTGCAAAAAGCGATGGAAATATTAAAGGCTAACCCTGGGTTGTACACTGTGAAAGAAATGTCGGGCATGGTCGGGTTTCGGGATGAGCGGTATTTTTCGCGGCAGTTTAAACAACGCTTCGGGATTTTGCCTTCGCAGGTGCGCTGAAGCCTTCCTCTTCTTCTTTTACTACCGGCCTCAAGTGGGGCATTTTTTACGTTTATATACAAATTTCTACTATTCGGGACGATTTTCTACGGTGGTAAAATTTTCTATTTGTTGGCCTTAGCCCTAGGTTTGCATCGTAATCAACACTTGAATCAACAAGTCATAATCTAGCCATGAAAGTCTATTGCCTTTTGTAAACCTACCCCACTAATAAGGTAAATTCATTCCTATTTCCTTCACCGAATCGTGAATCACTTCCATCGCTGCACATCAGCAGCATTCCAAACCTTACACTTTCATTGACTCAATGATTTTGACTTGTGTTCAAAGAACGACCAGCGCTAAAAGGCAGGGTCGATTGGCTTGCTATTTAACTTTTCAACACTAATAAAAATATAATCATGAAACCTTTTTACTTTTTACAATTGTTTTGCGTGGTGCTGATCTTATCAGTGCTTGCTCCTACCCAACAGGCAACTGCTCAGGCTACCCTGAGCGTGCAGGGCACCGTTCAGAAATCCACGGGTGCCGCCGTTGATGATGGCGATTATTCCCTCACCTTTAAATTGTACACCACCGAAACTGGCGGTACTCCGGTATGGTCAGAAACCCAGAGCCAGGTGAACATCGTTGGTGGGGTCTATAGTGTAACCCTGGGTACAGTAACTCCCCTGACCGCAGCTTTTGATCAGACCTATTACCTGGGTATTACCGTAGGTTCGGGTGCAGAACTAACGCCTCGCGCACGACTCACTTCTTCCCCTTACGCACTGTCACTGATCGGGCAAAGCAACAAGTTTCCTTCCACTGGACCGGTCGGAATAGGTACGGCTTCACCAACAACTGGCAATGAACTGCATGTCAAAGATGCCGCTGCGGGCGCTCAGGTGCTGGTAGAAGGCGCTACTACCTCAAAAATCTTGATGGAAAGCACCGATGGTACCGAAATCCAATTCAAAAAAGGTGCGAATACAGCCTCGATTACCTACGATGGAAACAACATCAATATCCAAAACCTCAACCTCGTTTTTTCCAATGGCATCAGCCTTCCTGCAGGGCAGACCCTTTCTTACAATGGCTTAAAAGACTGGCGCTTGGTGGAGGTAGATGATTTTGAATCTGGCATCGAAGGCTGGAAAACTTACGTGACACTATCTGCTACTTCGGCGCATTCAACAGACCCTATCCGTTTGACTTTCTCGGGAGCCAACAAAGTCCAGCAGGGTCAAGTTTTGGCACCGCCAAATATTGCCAACAACCTTGTTTTGAAAAGACTCATTGACCTGACTGGTATACCACATACTATGGTGAAAATCAAGTGTACTATTTACGCAACTGGAACGCCAGTTAGTGAATTTATTTTTGCTGGAGTGGCGCCTTCTATGAATAGCACAGACTACGAATATTTATGGGCAGACGTCTTCGATCTTCGCTGGAGCTTCCACGGGTTTGGCTCACTGAATACCAATATCTCGCCCAGAGTTGGTGGATTAGGTACGGTTCGCGAATTTGTAATCCAAAACAACCAAAACTCGTTTGCCTTATTTGTCGGTACCAATATGGATGCATTACCGGACAGCGAGGGTTTTGCAATAGACAATGTCGAAATCTGGGTGAAATAACCAAAGCCGCTTTCGAAAACCATTTTCACAACGTTAGACTTTCCTAACATGAATAAGATATACCAACGCATCCTCCTCGCGGGGTTGCTGTTGTTGGCTATTGCGCAGGGTATGCTGGCCCAGTCCAGCCCCAACTGTGCCACGGCCAGCGACGACGACTTCCTGACGGGTAGGGCATTTTTCAACTACGGCAGCGTGAGCAATGCCTTCAATACGAGAAACCGCGCCAACGTCACCGTAGGCCAACCCGTGGTGGGCAGCTACTTTGGTCAGGCCAACAAGGGTACCTATGGCTTCTGGTCTCGCTTTTTGTTGCCTCCCGGCTCGCCTAAGGTGCTGGCCAGCGAAGGCGATCAGGAAGACCGGGTACAAATTGACTGGTACCCCGACCCGCTGTCGCCCGCTGCGACGGCTTACAAAATCTACCGCAACGGTTCCTTGCTCGCTTCGGTAGACGGTGAAACCTTTTCTTTCCTCGATTTCAACGTCATCGCTGGCAAGTTTTACACCTATGAGGTCAGCGGCACCAATACTTTTGGGGAGGGTACCCGTGGCAAAGCGCTGGGCTTCCTCAATCCCAATGGGGTGGTGACTGGCCAGGTAAAGTCACTCGGTGGCAATCCCGTGCCCGGCACCATTGTCACGCTGACGCCCACCACCGGTACAGCTGCTAGCTTTGATGGCGACGATATGGCCTTTGCCGAGTACTCCCCCAATTTCCCGCGCAATCAGTTCACCCTGTCCTGTTGGGTAAAATTGGGCGACGGCAATGACAACACCGCCATTTTTGACCTTGGTAGTTCCATTTCCAAAAACTGGTGGCTGCATACCCTGCCCGCCGCTGCTGGCAAGGGGGTACGTTTTGGCATTGGTAAGGGCACTGGTAATGTTACCGAGCTGGATTATGCTTTCCCCGCAGCTTCAGCGAACGATTGGCACTACATCGTCGCCACTTACAATGGGTCTTCCTTGTTGCTTTATGCCGATGGTGAACTCATCCAAACCGCTGTGGCCGAGATTGCTGCGGACAGTACAACGCTGTTTTTGGGACAAAAAGCCAGTGGCCTGGGGTCTTACAATGGCAAATTGGACGAACTGCGCTTTTACAACCGCCAACTGTCTCAAACGGAAATCCAAATGTTTATGAGCCGCACCGTGGCACCCGACGCCGCTGGTTTGGTCAACTACTGGAAATTTGACGAGGGGGTAGGCAGCAAAACCTTCGACCTGACGGCGTCCAAACAAAAAATCTATTTCTGCGGAGCCAATTGGACCACCGACAAACCCAACGTCTTGAACGCGGGGATGACCAATGAACAGGGTTTTTATGAAATTCCGGGCGTCAACTATGGTGCAGGTTCTACCTTTACGGCCAGACCCGCCAAGAATTTTTATTTCAACCAATCCCTGGAATTCAATGCGGTCAACAAGCAGTACGCCGATTTGACCGACTTTGATTTGACCGACAGCAGTACGGTAGAAATATCGGTGAAGGCTTTCGATTTTTCGGGCAATCAGTGCCTGTTGACCAAACAAAACGGTGGAACGAATCACTTCGGTCTGCATCTTCAAGCCAGCAACTTGATGCTACAGATGGGCAGCAGTACCCAAAACCTGGGTGCACTCGGGATGGGTTTCCACCGCCTGGCCTTGGTGATTGAGCAGCCGGGGGGCGGTAGTTCTGCCACCGTCAAGTATTACAAAGATGGCACTTTTGTCGGCAGCTACAGTTTCTCAGGGGTAGCGGGCAACATGAAAGGCGGCAGCCCCTGGACTTTGGGCGCACGCCGCAACGGAGCCATCCTGGAAAACCATTTTTCCGGTTTGATTGACGAGGTAGTGGTCTACAACACGCTGGTGGCTTTGCCAGATTTGCAAGCGGCAGCCAATGTTGGGGTCGACATCACCCGGGGTGACCTGAAAAATTATTTCCCGCTGAACGAGGGTAGTGGTACCAAGCTGAAGGACTACGGCAGCGAACTGACGGGCGACGGCACCATTCGCGGCGCGACATACAGCACGGTGACAGGCATTGCGAAAGAAGAACCGCACAAGTTTTCGCCGTCTTCAAGATTGGTGACCCTCAATCCGTCCAACACCAGTGTGGATCAGGTGGACTTCATCGATCAAAGTACCGTACCTGTTTCGGGTTATGTGCGCTTTGAGGGCACTACCTGCTTCCAAAAAGGGGTAGAAATTTTGGTGAACGGAGAACATGCCTCGCCACTGTGTTTTACGGACAGTACGGGCTATTTCTCGCTTGATTTGGAGCCGGGTGCAACCGTGCAACTCAGACCCGCTTTTAAGCAACACAACTTTTATCCAGCCTTTTGGGATGTTGAAAACATCGCCTCCCCGGTAGCGGGCATTCTGTTCCGCAACCAGGTCAAGCGTTCCATCGAAGGACAAATGGCCGGCAACGATATTTGCCGCAAAAGTGTCATCCCTGATGGTGCGATTGTAAAGGTAAAAGTGGAGACTTTGGACGGTTGTTACTATAAGGAATTGCAACTCACCGAATCAAATGGCAAGTTCAAATTCAATAACCTACCGCCATTGAAATTCACCGTAGCCGTGACGGAACACTCCAACAACATCATTTACAACTTTTTTCAGTTGAAAGGTGGCTTTACGGTAGACTTGACGGACGTGAACGACACGACAGACTTTATTTACTACGCACCGCCACAAATCGAAATGACCCCCCTGGATACCAATGCTTGCGGTATCACCATGCTGGAACAGGATGGACGGTACAGCACCGACATCCGGGTTTTTCAGCAGTACGACGGTGGGGTTTGTTATTTGGACACGGCGGAATTGCACATCGATAACCTGATCGAAGGCGAGGGCCCACTCGACACGGTGATGACGGGTGGGAAATTCAAGTACAGATTCGCTGCAGGTTTCCCCAACATCACTTCACCTTACCAAAAAACCTTGACAATTTTGGCCAAAGCCAACGAGCTGGAAAGCACCTTCGCCACTTCAGCGGTGGTCTTGGGTAAACGGCCTCGTTTGGTGAACTTCAGCTCTACCAGTCCCCAACTGCCCCTGATGATTCTGCGCGACCCTCCGGGGGACGGCAGTAGTGCATCCATTGAAAAAGGTTCGACGGTTTGTACAGGCTGGTCATTGGATGTTTCGAGTTCGGTGAAGGCAAATGTCGGCTTGGAGCTGGATCTTGGCAACAAGCAGCAGATTATTTCGGGTACTCCCGTTGTGGGCAAGATCACGGAAATCGGCTTTGAGAACTCTCTCGATTTGGGCCTGAGCGTCAAAACGGGCTTTTCCGTTAATAAATCTGCGGAAGTGTGTATGACTGCTACCGAAAAAATCTCTACCTCAGGTGATGGCGTTATTTTTGGCGAAGACGCCGATGTATTCGTGGGAGGTGCCCTCAACCTCTTGTTCGGCATCACCGACGACCTGCGCTGGGATACGGCCAATTGTAACTTTTTTGTTAAGCCAGGCTTGTTGGTTTTTCCCGACAAGTTTGCCACTACTTTTTTGTATTCAGGGTACCAAATTAAACAAGTGGTCATCCCCAACTTGGAAGCAGTAGGCGATACCACCTCCGCCAAGCAATGGCGGGCGATTTTGCAGCGCAACCGCGACCTGAAAGCCGCCGCAGTTTATGAAAAAAACCTTTCTTTTGACGCAGGAGTCACCTATGAAAACTCAAGCTCAGTTGAGAATACCGACGAGACCAAGTTTGGGTTTGAGGTAGAAATAGGTGCCACCTACGCTCAAACCATTGGATTTGATATCGATGGAGTGGGATCGAAGGTCAAGATGGGGATGGAATTGAACATGGGGGTTAAAAACGAATTTAGCACCAAACAGACCAGAACTCAAACGGTTTCTTATACCCTTGCGGACGACGACATCAAGGATGTTTTCACCGTGGATGTTTTGCAAGACCGGGTTTATTCCACTCCTGTGTTCAAAACCGTTTCGGGCAATTCTTCCTGCCCCTACGAGGAGAATACGGTTCCTCGCGACGGTGTGGAACTGACGGTGGATAAAACCATCATCGCCAACGTTCCGATGAACGATAGGGCGACTTTCAAATTCAACATCGGCAACAACAGCCAAACGGACGAATACCGCACCTATTACTTCGAATTGTACAACGCCACCAACCCCAACGGCGCCCTTGTAAAAGTGCAAGGAGCGGGTGCCAGTGGCTCTTTCGGCATGTACGCTGGTCAATCCCAAGAGGTGATCGTTACCATCGAACGTGGCCCTACGGCTTTCGACTACGAAAACTTGACTTTCCACGTGTATTCGGTTTGCGAGGCCAACCGCTACGATGCTTTGGGCAACGGTGACTTCCCACCCGCGCCATTTTACAAAGCCATCAACGTCAGCGTCCATTATTTGGAGCCTTGTAGTCCGATTGACATCGGTTTTCCGCTCGAAAACTGGGTGTTTACCCCCGCTGACGGTAGTACCATGTTCATTACCTTGAATGAATTTGACCGCAACGACCCGGATTTAGACCTTATCCGCGTACAATACCGCCGCAAACAAGGCGATGGTGCCTGGATCAACATTACAGAGGTGCAGAAAGAAGATTTGAACAGCGATGTGTTCAAAATCGTGGAGTGGAATACCTTCGGCTTGCAGGATGGCGAATATGAAATCCGCGCGGTGTCGGAATGTATCGGTGGCCAAAACGCGGGCATCTCCCACGTCATTACTGGGCGATTCGAGCGGCATCCACCAGTGATCCTGGGAACGCCTCAACCGTCCGATGGTGTGCTGAGCCTTGGTGATGAAATCAGCATCACCTTTAACGAGCTCATTCGTTGTGACAAAATCATCCAGGCCGATGTATTCAGCAACAACAACATCGGTTTGTACGACACCGAAACGGGCAATTTGATCGACGCTACCATCTCCTGCTCAGGCGATAAAATTGTGATTGTACCCAAAGTACCCAACAGGTTTATCGAAAATAAGGTGCTGCGCGTCCAGGTCAACAACATCAAAGACCTGGCGGACAACAACTTTGCCGAGAAAAGCTGGGAATTCTTTGTAGACCGCAACCCGATTCGCTGGTTGGACGGTGCAGTTGAAGTCGTCAAATACGAAGAGGATTATGTGAGTGTAACCCGCAGAATCGAAAATACAGGCGGCCAAGCTACCGATTACGAAATCAAAGACATTCCAAGCTGGGTGCGGGTATTCCCCAAAAAAGGAACCCTGGCCCCTGGAGTAGCTCAACCCATTACCTTCGAGTTTGACAGCACGATGGCTTTTGGCGCTTACCTGGATACGCTGTTTTTGGATGTAGTGGAAGGCAAAGAACCAGTCATCGTTGATGCGCGGGTCATCTGCCACGAGCCAGCATGGAAGGTTAACCCCAAGGCTTACAGCTACTCCATGAACATGACCTTGCAGTTGGACATCGAAGGGGTCTTTTCGGCAGATCGCCAAGACATTGTAGGCGCGTTCATCAATGGAGAATGCCGTGGCTTGGCCAAAGTGCAGTATGAACCCACGCTGAGAAAATGGTTGGCCTTCCTGACCGTGTATTCCAATAATTTGACCGGAGACAGCATCAAACTGCAAATATGGGATGCCAGTGCTTGTTTGTTGTACGGATCAGTGATTGAAAAATTCGCTTTTGAAAGTGAAGACCTGGTTGGTTCGCCCTTGGCACCCATGACCGCTAGGACGAATAATTTGTTGCTGCGCAAAATCTCCCTCGGAGAAGGCTGGAACTGGATTTCGTTTAACCTGCAATTCCCGAATCCGGCCATCAATGCGGCACTGAGCAGTTTGCGTCGGCCTCAAAACGACTTTATCAAAGGCCAAACGGTATTCAGCCAATATTTCAACCCTGGCAACCAGTGGGTGGGTTCACTCGCTACCCTGGGCAATACCGGAATGTACCAGTACCGCGCTGATGCGAGAGATACCATCGATATGTTGGGCCGTCCGATCAACCTAGCAACTACCACGATTCCTGTGAATGCAGGTTGGAACTGGATTGGATACTTGCCTCAATCACCATTGCCGCTGAATTTAGCCTTGGCTAGCCTTAGCCCCCTAAATGGTGACGTAATCAAGAGCCAAACCGGATTTGCTCAATACGTAGCTGGCTTTGGTTGGTTGGGCAACCTCCAATACCTGGAAGCACCCGAAGGTTATTTGCTCAAAATTTCCAACGCAGGTACCTTGACCTATCCTGTACCCAGTACTTTCACAGAAGTACCGGTGGAAAAAAGCAAATCCAAAGCTTTTGCAAACAACTTCTGGAGTATGGAGCCTTCCAAGTTTGAGCACACGATGACGCTCATCGGGATGGTCACTGCGGATAAGGTAAATGTGACTGCCGAGAATTTCGAGTTGGGGGCCTTCGTAGGCGATGCAGTGCGGGGTAGCGCTCCGGCGATTTACGTCAAGTCTTTGAATGCCTATTTGTTCTTCATCACCCTATATGCCAACAAGCCAGGTGAATTGGTCACCTTCAAGTTGCATGATGGAACTAAGGTGAGGAACTTGAAAGAGACGATGTACTTCTCGTCCGACGCCCAAATTGGCTTGGTTCAAGATCCACAACCTTTCAACCTGCTGACCACCACGCGTACCAGAGACTTAAACTTGATTGAATACTTTGAAATCACCCCCAATCCATTCCACAACCAGACAACCCTGACTTTTGCCAGCGAGCAAGTGGGCGAAGCGCAGTTTACGGTGCTGGATGTAATGGGGCGTACACACGATCAGTGGCGCGTTCAGGCTTCGGCTGGAATGAATGAATTCCGCTGGGATGCACAATCTCCTACAAGAGGTGCACTGGCTAGCGGAGTATACTTCCTGAAGTTGGAACTCAACGGTAAAGTGACCATGAAAAAAGTGGTACTGCAACGATAAATTGAATTCACCCGGTAGTGAAAGCTGCCGGGTGAACCCTTTTTTTTATGTCCAAATAACAATGACACCATGTTCCACGATATACGCCAACACTTGTTTTTATTCATCTGCTTTTTAGGATTCGCGCTTAACCTACGGGCGACTATACCCACTTGGTCGGTAGACGCCAGCCAGTACCAGTACAGCATGAGCTTCAATGCACAGGTTGTGCTTGATGGAGCGAGTGCTCCGCAGGGTAATCACTTGGTTGGGGTATTTGTAGGCAACCAATGTCGCGGATTGGCCAGCCCAATGGAGGCAAATGGGCAACGCTATTATTTTATTACGGTATACGCCAATCAGTCATCCGGTGAAATACTGACCTTCAAATTTTACAACGCGGGTACCGATCAGCTCTATACCTCGCCCCTTACCCAGGTTTTTCAACGCAACGCGAACGTAGGCGGGGTGGCGAATCCACTGCAATTGCTTTTTGCTACGGGCAACGACTTTCCAATTGTCTTTTCGTCCATTCCCAAACAAACCACAATTTCGGGTACAAAATTTACCCCCCTCAATCTAAAAAGCTATCTCAACCAGGTTGACCAGGATCAGCTGACCTGGCATGCTTTGCCCAGTGAAAAACTGAATGCCAGCGTTGATGCCAATGGTGTTCTGGCGGTCAGCCCGATCGTGCCATACTGGACGGGAATAGACTCCGTTCGGATTGTCGCGACTGAAAACGGCCCCAACACCTACAAAGACACTGCACTTATTTGCTTCCAAATAGTGCCCTTTACCCAGATCGCTTTGAGTCCTTTGCCCATTCAACAGATTGGCCCGAACGACAACTTCAAAACGTATGATGTAGATCAATACTTGACACCTGAGGGCAATTGCCGAACGTATTCGGTGTGCCAAATCCCCTTAAAAGGCAATGTACCAGCGCCCAATTGGACGGTCGCTGGCGGCGGTGCTGGCTCCATGACCATCAACGCGAAAGTGCGTTTTGGGGGCAAAGAGCAGTCTGTTCCCGGCAGCCAACTGGCCGTATTCATCAACAACCAATTGCGCGGAGTGGCCTCGCCCGTGCAATCAGGCGGCAGTTTCTGGTATTTTTTGATCGTAAACAATGGCGCGGCAGGCCCAATCACCTTCAAGTATTATGATCCTGCCAACCAATACCTGTACACCTGCGCATCCACCCTGAATTTTGTGTCCAATACCACGGCAGGCACAATTATGGCCCCTCAGGTCGTCAATTTGGAACCCTTGGATATTCAAATCAATGCCAATGGAACCCTTACTGCCAATATCCTCAACGCCGATTGGCTGGGCACGCAATACGTAGAAATCATTGCCGCCGATTGCGCATATCCCAACATCAACCGCGACACGGCCATTGCAAGCTTTGTCATTGATCCGAACGATACCGGCAAGCCCACCATCTTTTCAGCCGATTCCATCACCTTTACCGAAGCTTCCTGTCTGCCTTTGTACGACGCCAATGCATTTGACCAGTTGGATGCAGAGGGCCAAGGCTTGGTTTATTCGATTGTTGATGGCGCTGATGGCGCATTTTTTACCATTGATCCCAACACCGGGAAACTCAGCTGGAAGCAAGCTCCTGATTTTGAAACGCCTTTGGATGCGAATACCAACAATGTATACGAAGTATTGATCGAGGTGCGCGACAAGGATGGAAAAACAGCCGATTTGTTGCTCAAAATCAAGGTATTGGACAATGCAGCCGAAACATTTACGGCATCCATCCAAAGCTCCGGATTTTTGTGCTTGCCAAACAACCAAACGCTACTGACGGCCTCAAGTGGCCAAAACTTCTTGTGGAGCACGGGCGAGAAAAATTCCGAGATCAGCGTTTCCGCAACGGGGGATTATGCAGTTACTGTCACCAATGCGCTGGGTTGTAAAGACACGGCTTACGTCAGCATCGTGGCCGTAGCCTTGACTTTGGCCACTGATACGGCCTGTTTGAGCGAAAAAGGAATTGCCCTGGCGGGCGGATTTCCGCTGAATGGAACCTACAGTGGCACCGCAGTCAGTGGCACCACCTTTGAACCAACTTTGGCTGGGATAGGCAAATTTGTAATCACCTATACCTATACGGATGGCCGCACCTGTACCAATTTTGCCAAAGATACTTTTTACGTCCTACCAGAGCCAGTGATCGCCAATCAAACCATCGATACCATTTGTAGCGATGTGCCAGTAGGCATCAATTTTGCCCTGAGCAGCAACGCTACCACTGCCCACCATTACAAGGTCATCGACCTAAAATTGGGTAACTTGATCGTTGTGGCGGGCAATGCGGGTGTTGCAAATGGATTGAAAGCCAATGATTTGGCCGATGACGTATTTAGGAACACCACCAATCAAGTGCAAACGGCGGTGTATACCGTGATCCCCTTCAGCGTGGATGCTTGCCCCGGAGATACCTTCACCGTGACCGTGCCGGTTTTCCCCGAACCCGTCATTGCGGCTGGCGACAAAACCATCTGTAATGAAACCAGTACTGCGCTTGCGGTCACCAACTTCAATGCATTGACTGGTGCTGCATTCAATTGGACTGCCCAGTACCGTGGCGCCACTGGAGGCAGCGGCAGCGGTACCAGTGTGCCTGGCAATGCGGCCATCAAAGAGGTGCTGATCAATCCGGGGCTTACCCCAATTGTGATTACCTATACCCTCGCGCCCTTTAGTGCACTGACCCAATGCCTGGGAGATACGATCCGCCTCAATGTGACCCTCAACCCACGTCCAGTCATGGAATCGGTAGCAGATCAAACCGCTTGCAACGGCGGTCTAACCCTCCTGGTTGATTTCCAAAGCCCGGTAACCGGTACTGTTTTTAAATGGACCAATGACAATGCCAACTTTGGGTTGGCTGCCTCTGGCCAAGGAGACATTCCAGCCTTTGTGACCCAGGCTGCCTCTACACCCCAAAGAGCCAAAATCCAGGTTAGGCCCTATTTTACCCATGCTGGCCTGACTTGTGTGGATTCGATCCGCAGCTTCAGCATTGGCGTGATCAATTGTGAAGTGAAAATTGCCGACCCCTGTACTTGCAGCAACAACGCACCTACCATTGCCAACGGCACGTACAACAATGTGGGTACATTTGGCGAAACGGTAAGTGTGACCGCACCCAGCGGGCAAAGCTGGTCGGTGTATAAGGTTTCGGGCTTGTATACGGATATAGCAGGAACGATTCCACTTTCCGTGGGCACTGCCTTGCAGGAACAGCCTGCCAATAGCGGCAATTTTGTGCTGCACGCATTCCATCAGGACAGCGTAGGCTACCAAATCGTAGTAGTCAACACCCAGTTGGATACCTTGAGCATTGGCAACCTTTGTTACTATCCCGATCCAGTATTTACGGGTTTGCCAGCAGTGATTTCGCCCAATGCTGCGCCATTTGAAGTGACGGGTACTGCGCTCAACAATCCCGCAGGCACTGGTACTTTTATCCTGGATGGAACTACCCAAACCGGGAGCAGCCCGATTCCTACCAAAGTGACACTTACGCCAGGCTCTTTACCCAAAGGAACGCATACGCTGGAGTACCGCTTTGACGCCGGAAAACCTGGCGCTAACTTACAAGATCCAGGTTGCATCAAAACGGTGCGACAGCAATTTGTAGTCGGAGATTGTGGCTGTCAGGATGTAGTGGTACAACTCAATGGCAATTGCCAGTTGGAACTCCTGGCCAGCGTGGTCTCACAGGGCAATTGTAGGGATGGCATTGTGCGGGTAGTAGATAGCAATCCAGGCAATGGGGCCATCATTGATTGCCCGGGAGTATGGACTTACGGCTTGTTTGACTCCTTCAACAATATCCTATGTTGGGGCACGGTCACCGCAGAGGACAAAACCCCGCCGCGGATTGTTTGCACCAATTGGCTGAATACCCCGCTGATTTGCACCGACATCAGCGAGGTGCTGAACAATCCGCTCAGCATCGGGAATGCCTATGGCAGTAGCGCAGAAACCACGCTTTCACCAACCCCTGCGAACAGCGACCCCAGCCGCCGTACCATTCTCAACGCCGAGGGTGTAGCCGGAGTAGGAACGCTAGGCTGCCAATTGGCACCCCCCAATTTGCTCAGCAGCACTGCCGACAAAGTCCGCAACCTTGGTTATACTTACTTCTTGGACAATTGCCAAACGGGTGCTTGTGCTTGCCGCACGACGCTGAAGTGGAACGACCGGGTAGTTTATTACGGCTGTGATTCGATCAATGCCACTGGCACTTACGCCCGAATTTTCCGCGAATGGGTGGGCACCGATTGCAATGGCTACGCCAAAGATACCACCCAGGTGATTCGCCTGATTCGCCCAAGGGCAGCCTTTGGCACGGTAGCCACCAGTGTTCAGACCGATGGACAAAACAGCGACTTCCAGTTCAATGGAGCGAATACCAGCGTCGTGCGCGATTGTGAAAAAGGAACTACCCGCACCGAAATTGTAGCTGGCTACGATAGGGTAGTGGAGTACGATGCCTGCAACAAAGACTACAGCAAAATCAAATGGCAGGATGTAACGCCCTACGTGACCAGCCCTTTCAGCGGCAAACGCAAATACCTGCCTGCCAATAATGATAAGACCAGCATTCCTGCCGATTCGGTTTTGGAATGCAACTACAGCGTGAATGTAACGGATGTGGAGTTCCCCATCTGCAACGGAGGCGTAAAAATAGACCGTACCATTGTGGTGATGGATTGGTGTGCGGGCAAAGCAGTCAAAACCTGGAAGGTCTTGATCAAAATCGGCGACTTCAGCGCACCCACCATTGGGAAAGTTTCCAACCCGGTGCTATCGACCAATGCCGCTGATTGCAGTGCCTCGTTTAATGCCACCGCAGCGGGCATCAAAGCCGCCTTTGGGGTGACGATCAGCGACAACTGCTCGGCCAGCCTCTTGGTCAGCGTAAAAGTGAAGTCCAAATACCACTACGTCAAAGGCATTCTGACCGATACCACGACCTGGCGGGAGGAAGTTTACCCAGTGCAGAACAACCGCATCAGCGGCCTGGAACTGGGGCCTCATCGCCTGATCCTGGATGTAACCGACAATTGTTACAACTGTATACGCGATAGTTTTGAATTTGTGGTGAAAGACCTGATCGCTCCGGTGATGAAGTGTGACGACCAAATCAAAGTGTCGCTGAGCAGCAATTTTGTATACAGCGGCGGTCCAAGCCCCGAAAACATTGGCTATGCGCAGGTGAGTGCTAAGGATTTGGACGAAGGCTCTACTGACAATTGTCAATTGCGCTGGATACAGGTGCGCCGCAGCATTGGCCAGGATTGTATCGCCAGTTTTATCAAAAAAGGATACGACACCAATGGCGATGGCAAACTGACCCCACGGGCCAAACCCTACACCGAATCCCCTGGCGCAAGCGTAGATGCCGACAAAGTGGACGGATTTGACCGCAACGGCGATGGCGATATTGCCGATTTTGGCGAAGCCTTTGAAACCATCAACGGCGTATTGTTTTCGCCGCTACAAGATCAGGTCGATTTGTTCTGCTGCGACGTGCTGCAAAGCCCCACCGTAGAACTATGGGCTGAGGACATCCACGGCAACCGCAATTTCTGCTGGACGACGATCAGTGTGGAAGACAAAGTGGCCCCCACTTGCCAAGCTCCCTGGGACATGACCCTGGACTGCGATGACAAGTGCCTGTTTTGGTTGAGCGATGTTCAATACGAATCGAAGGCTGATGCCTGCTTTGGTGGTACCGCCGTTTTGACCAGTGGTGGAGATTGTGGAAATGTGCAAAAAAGCTATAGCGTAGAAGCCGTGAAAGGCAAATGTGGGATTGAAAAATACATCCGCAAATGGACTTTCACCAAAAAAACAGGCAAAGGGGATTTGATCACGACTTGCACCCAGACCATTTACCTGCGGAATATTCACCAATACACCATTTGTTTTCCCAAAGATGCCAGCGTGAACTGCAATCAAACCCTCTCGCCAGACTCGGTGCGGGTAGCGGAATTGGGTTGTGACGTACTGGCGGTGAACGTGAATGACAAACGCTACGCCGCCAGCGACGATGAGTGTTACAAGGTTTTCCGCACCTACACCGTAATCAACTGGTGTGCCTACAATGACCGTTGTGGTGATCCCGTACAAAATGTGCATGTGGTACCCCGCAGCATTTTTGACAATTTTGGCAAAAACGAACTGTACGTTTTGGTGCGCGACGAAAAGCGGGATGGGGCAGAAACTTTCTGGTACTCCCGCGACAGCATTTTAAACAAAAACACGGACTTGTCCTTTGTGCCAACGGTGCCTGGCGCGGGCAGCAACCAGTGCCAAGGCGAATACTACCACGCCTTTCAGTACACCCAAATCCTGAAGGTATACGACAATGAGCGCCCGGTGGTCAGTGGAAAAACGCAGGAAGTATGCATCCGGGATGGTGCCGACTGTTTGGCCAATGTGGACCTGACAGTAAAAGTAGAGGACAATTGTACGGCTGGGAAAATCGAATTGGAAATTGATCGACTGGGTATAGAAGTATTGCAGGATGCCAAATCCATTTTGCCCTACCAGCCCAATCGCTGGACGATTACGCCACTCACTTTGGCGACTGGATTAAAACTGAACGAGGGAATTGCCCCTGCCGAATTCAAAATCAGCATCAATGGATTGCCCCAAGGCAAACACAACCTGGTGGTGGTAGCTCGGGATGAGTGCGGCAATTTGAGTGTCGCAACCCGTATTCCATTTGAGGTCAAAGACTGCAAGGGGCCGGCTCCGATCTGTATCAATGGCTTGAGTACGACGCTGATGCCAGATGGTCAGGGTGGAGGTAAGGCTACGGTATGGGCTACTGATCTAGTGGCCTCCAAAATTTATGATTGCAACGGTCAGGGGCCCGAAAGCCAGCAAGGCTTGAAACTGGTGACACTTTACTCGATTAATCGGGTCGGAGATTCGTTAATTCAAAGCCAAAATAGCCTGTTACTTGATTGCGATGACCTAAAAATCGCCTTGATTCCAGTAGAAATCCATGCCTGGGATACCCGAGGCAATCACGATTTTTGTGTGACTTTCATCGAAGTCCAAAACAATCAGGGGGCCTGCCAAAGCAGTGTGACTGAGGCCCAAATCGCAGGAACCATCACCACGGATGAAGCCGAGCAGGTGGTAGGTGTAGGGGTGGAATTGAGTGGTGGCGCAAGCTTTAAACGCAAAACCAATGTAGACGGTGGGTATAGCTTCGTAAACCTGCTCGCTGCACAAGACTACACCTTAACCGCGCAGTTGGACGAAAATCCGCTCAATGGGGTTTCTACCCTGGATTTGATCCAGATGACCCGGCATATCCTGGGTGCAAAAACGATAACCAACCCTTATCGCTTAATTGCTGCGGATGTCAACAATTCCAAATCGGTGACTACCCTGGATATTGTACAGATTCGCAAGTTGATTCTGGGCTTGGACACCCGATTTGGTAGCGTGCCGAGCTGGCGCTTTGTGGATGCGGCCTATTTGTTTCCGATTCCAGGTAACCCTTGGTCGGCAACATTCCCGGAAGTCATCAATGTCAATGACTTGCAGGGTAAGGTTCGAGCGGATTTTATCGCGGTCAAAATGGGGGATGTGAATGGAACTGCGCTGGTAAATGGGCTAGCGAGTGCGGAAGTTCGCACGAGTGGTCAGTTCAAACTCAAGACGCAGGAACAAAGCTTGAAAACAGGCAATGAATACCGGGTAGCCTTCAGTGCTGAAGACTTGCAGAACATCCAGGGCTATCAGTTTGCACTGAAGCTGGATCAAAGCAAGGTGGAGTTGTTGGACATTGAATACGGAGTAGCGAAGGCCGAGAACTTTGGCGTGTTCAAAAATGAGGGTTTAATCACCACTTCATGGAACGGCAAGTATGAGTCAGGGGCTTTGTTCACGCTGGTGCTTCGCGCCAAAGCGGATGCCAAATTGAGCAGTACCTTGAGTTTGAACCGCAGCGTATCATCTGAAGCGTACAACCAAAACAATGATTACCTGGGAATCGCCTTGAACTACGAGGGCATCAACACAATGGAAGCCTACGCGTTGAAGCAGAACACGCCCAACCCTTTCAGTGATGAAACGCTGATCGGGTTCAGCTTGCCGAAGGCTACCAAAGCTACCCTGAGTATTCGGGATATGAAAGGTGCTTTGCTGTACAAAGTAGAAGGTAATTATGCCAAGGGCAGTAACCAGGTGATCCTGAAAAAGGAGCAACTTGGGGCCAGTGGGGTATTGTATTACATTTTGGAAACGACGGAGTTTACGGCGACCAAGAAGATGGTGATCTTGGAGTAAGGAATATACAGAGATTATGCAGGGCAGCTTCGCTGCTTTGTATTTTTTCACCACCTTAGGCACCTCAGACACCTTAG
>JAIYAV010000093.1 GCA_027488855.1 Saprospiraceae bacterium | reverse complement strand
TCATTTTTCATTTTTCATTTACCTCATCATCCGAATCTGATTCCCACCATTGGCATTCCCTTTCTGGAAGCCTTTCATAGAGTAGATGAAGCTAAACATGAAGTAACGCGCAAGAGAGTTGACATCCTGATCCTGGAAATAGTTCAACTGAACCGTCCGGCTGATGCCCTGGTTTTGATTCAAAATATCATAAACCCCGAACTTCAACTGGCCTTTGTTGCCTTTGAGGAAGAAGGCGGAAACCGCTGCATTCCAGATAGGAATATCCTGATCAAACTCTTCGCCCAAGCCACGGAATTGGCTGTAATCCAGATCGGTTTCGATGTTCAATTTATCCTTGAAGAAGAATTTTCTCAAGCCAGCGGAGTAAGTATAGGTGTAATAATCCTGGTTGCGTTCACTATTCAGAGAGTAAGCAGTGTTGGAATAATTGAGGGTGTAGCCCAGGTTCCAGTCCCACTTTTCTTTTTTCTGGTTCTCAAAGGTGATCCCTGCCGTTGGGTTGGTCGTATTGGTGTAGTTGCGGGCAGTGTTCACATAGGTGATTCCCCGGTTGTAATTGAAGCCCCCCGACAAGCTATAGCGCATTTTTAGACCTTTAAACCGACCACCATAGTTCAAGCGGCTCAAGAAGCGGTAATCATCGGCTACGTTGATGGGCGTACGCTCGGTGACCAGGGTTTCTTCATTGATGGTTTGGGCTGTCTGAATGCGGTTGTGGGTATAGGTAAAGTTGGAGAACGCAAAGAAGTTGGTGAAGTTGAACTGGTTGAAGTGGTTGTAGCGCATCGTAAAACGATTGCTGTATTCCGGCTTCAGGTTCGGGTTACCAACGTAAATGTTCAGTGGGTTGCTGATATCACGAACGGGTTGCAATTGGGTGATTGAAGGCTCGTTGATGTCCGTGCTATAGTCGAAGTTGAAGCTACGCATTTGGGTAAAATTGTAGCGCAAACGCAGACTTGGTAGATAATTCAGAAAATCCTGCCGAACCTTCTGCTCACTTGAGCGGATGTCCCCTTCCAACACTGCTTGCTGTACCGCTAAGCCCGTGGAGAAATTCAACTTAGGATTGGAAATCCGGAAATTGAAGCCCCCGTTGTGGAAGTTAAAATCGCTAAGGGTACGGTTGGTGAGCTGTGAGTTGAGTACGATCTGTCCGGTTGGCGTTACATCGTACACCTCGCGGTTGTTGTCGTTGCCCCGGTGGTTGTACGAGTAATTGAGTTCCAAAAATTTGCCCCTGGCCAATGGTTCAGTATAGGACAAACGAGCATTGTAGCTCATCCGATCGCTAAGGTTATTGGTCTGTTGATCGTAATTTTGGGTATTGAGGATGGAACCATCCGTGCCAAAAAACTGGTTTCGAGACAAGTTTGTTCCATCTGTATTGCCATCCACATTGTTCAAGGTGAAGGTAGTACTCAAACTACGGCCACGACGACTAAAACGCTTGCGGTATAACAAAGTGGTGTTCAAATTGGTATTGTCGCCATCTGAAGCAGTGGTTTGATTGCTGGAGTTCCGTGGTACAAGCAACTCATTGGTTGAAAACGAACGGGACAAAACATCGTTGCCATTGGCACTCAAAGACAAACGACCTACCACCCGAATGGATTGGGTAGAATCCAGATTGTGATCCACGGTAAAGTTCAGACGGTGTACATTGCTGCGCTCGTCTTGCTCCGAAGTATCACTTTTGATAAAAGCGGAATTTTGCAGGAAATTTTCCGTACGGCTCTTTTGGTCGGTTTCTTTTTTGAAACCACTATACAAGTAACTTCCGTTGATCTTGGTTTTTGTACCAAAATCTTTGCTGAAGTTCAAACCTGAAGAATAGAAGGTAGTAAATCCATAGTTGCGGCCAAAGTTGATCGGAATATCACCGCCGCCGCCGCCACCGCCACCGCCGCCGCCAAAACCACCGCCACCACCACCAAAGCCGCCGCCACCGCCGCCGGAAAAGTCGAGGTATTCATTCATGGAGAAGCCGTTGCGGTTGATGTTATTGGCAGAGCCGATGAAGGACAATTGACCCGTTTTAGAAAAACGGTTGACGTTGCCACCAATGTCAAATTGCTCTGGGCCACCACCACCTACGCGGAAGTTGCCAAAGACGCCATTCTGCCGGTCTGGGCGCAAAGTCAGGTTAATGGTTTTTTCACGCTGACCATCATCTACACCAGTGAACTCGGCTACGTCAGTCATTTTATCAAACACTTGGATCTTGTCAATTGCATCCGCGGGGAGGTTACGGGTTGCGGTTTTGGGGTCACGACCAAAAAATTCCTTGCCATTGACCAATACCCGGGTTACGTTTTCCCCTTGAGCTTTGACGTTGCCGTCTTTTTCTACTTCTACCCCGGGCAGGCGCTTGAGTAATTCTTCAACGGTAGAGTTGGGCTGTACCTTGAAGGCGGCAGCATTGAATTCCACCGTGTCCTTTTTGATGGTCATGGGAGATCTTTCTCCTTCTACCACGTACACATTCAACATTTCGGATTGCTCCTTCATGATGATTTTGCCCAAGTCTTTTTCCTTTTCACCCGCCAGGGTAATCGGAATTTTTTTGACCCCATAGCCCAAAAAGCTCAATTGCACGATGTAATCGCCGGGTTTAACCCCCACAACTTCGAAGGCGCCTTTTGGGTCAACGAGTGCAAACCCACTTAAGAGTGAATCTTTTGCTTGCAAGACCATCACCGTTGCACCCGTGAGCGTTTGCCCGGTGGTATCTGCAACGGTTCCAAAAACTTTCGTTTGTGCTTGTGTACTTGCGTAGGTCAGGAAGAGGGCACAAACGAGGGTAAAAATATGCTTCATAATAAAAAAAGTTAATCGGGTTATTTCTTGCTACAAAGATACCGGCGCATTTTTTGGAAAGAGGTTAATCTGTCTTGATATAAGGTTAAAAATTGTTAACAAAGCCATTTTAATACAAATGGGGTTCGCAGCAAACGCTCCGAACCCCATTTTCACTGCAAATTTTATCTTCTAGTGCCCCGCCGACATTTGCGCAGGTGCCTCGTCATTCCCTTTAACTTCCTTCACCAAAAAACAGGAAGCAGCAGCGCAAAGCATACAAAAGCCAGCCAAAACCAAGGCATTGCGAGGGTCATCGCCCAGCAACGATTTGTAGTACAACGGAACTGTAAGCATCCCTATGAACTGTGGCACGCAGATAAATCCGTTGAAGATTCCCATGTATACCCCCATTCGAGCGGAGGATACAGCATTGGCCAACATCAGATAAGGCATGGACATAATGGAGCCCCAGGCCAGACCGATCAAGGTCATACCCGTGAAATAAATCCATTTGTCGTTGCTCAGGATGACGCTAAAGAAACCTAGGGCCCCAATCGTCAAAAACAAGGCGTGGGTTGCTCTGCGGCTACCCATCCGTTTGGCGATGGCAGGCAAAAAAATCGAAATTACAAAGCAAGAAATGCTGAACATGGCAAAACACAAACTGCCCCAGTTTTTCCCTGCTTCAAACCCCGCTGGATTGGCGTCTGGACTTGGTGCATTAAAAGCGTATTTTGCAGCGGCGAGTGACAAATATTGCCACATCAAAGGCAAGCCGTACCAGGTGAAAAATTTCACCCACCACAACTGGCGCATGACCAGTGGCATTTCGGAGAGGGAAGCCAAAATTTCTTTAAACACTGGCAACATCAACACCAAATACAAGCCCACTGCAATTCCCCCTGCCCAAATCAGGCCATTGGTCAGTCCGCCCAAACGAATGGCGAACATCCCTCCAATCAAGGCAGCCCCGATGGTCAAGGACAAATGCCAGAAGGAGATGTTTTTCTTTTGTTCCGCACTAAAAGTAGGCTTGATTTTATAGTCCTCATTTTCAGGTGGATATTCCTTAGTCGTGTACATCGTCCAAAATACAGTCAATAAAATGGCTGCTGCTCCAATGTAAAAGGGTATGCGCACCGAATCTGGAATGCCATTGCTGAAGTCGCCCCCAATGGCCATAGACATGCCGATGATCGGTAAAATAAGCGGCATTAAATTCGAAAGGGTTTGGCCAAATCCGACCATGAAGGATTGTACTGCGAACCCGGTGGGGCGTTGTTTTGAATTCAACAAATCGCCTACGAAGGCGCGGAATGGTTCCATTGAAGAATTCAAACCCGCATCCAGCAGCCACATCAAACATGCGGCCATAAATACCGACTTGGAATTGGGCATCAAAATCATCGCGATGCTGCCCACAATGGCACCAATAAAGATGTAAGGACGACGACGCCCCCAAGTATTGGACCAACTGCGGTCGGACAAAGTACCAATGATCGGTTGCAACAAGAGCCCCGTGAGCGGTCCAGCCAGCCAAAGCCCTGGAATGCTGCTCTCCTCTGCTCCCAAATACCGATAAATTGGACTCATGTTGGCTTGTTGTAAGCCAAAGCCATATTGTATTCCCAAAAACCCGAAACTCATGTTCCAGATTTGCCAAAAAGAAAGATCCGGTTTGTTCTTCACTGTAATCGTTTTGAACACCTGCTGGCGTTTTCCAAACAAGCGTTATTTGCTAATCTAAGTAGATTGAAAAATTTTTGTAATGATATTTATTTTTTTCCGAAAGAAAAAAATAGTTCGGAGGGAATAAGAAGAAAGGGTGTGAGTGTGAAGTGTGAACGTGTGGGTGTGTTGGAATCGTTTTTCATTCCCTCGAAGCCAACCCACGGATTTATCCGTGGGAGGCCACCCAAAAAAACCAACCCATGGCTTCAGCCGTGGGTTTTTATGCCGGAGGCATAAAAAAAAAAGAGCGCAAGCACCACTGCTCCGCTCTTGTAAGAAATCACCCGACTGTTATTATGAAGGATCTAAAAAGCAAGTTGTAAGTCGTTAATAAAATTAACAACTTTGTTAAGGAAACCTTAAATCTGAGGGCAATATAGGGCAATTTATGAATACTCACAAAATTTTACCAAAAATTTTAGCGAAAGGGCAATTTTTTTGTCCCGACCCCTTCCTGCCAATTATAATTTGGCAGGTTTTAACACTTCAAGTTGCACTGACAATTGTACGGCGGAGCAATGATCTTTTTTATCCCCTACATTTCACATCGAAGTTGTACTTTTCGTGCACAAAATACAATCAATATGGTCGAGGCATTAACCGAAAATCCGATTCTTTTGCTTTTCATCGTCGCCGGCTTAGGCTATGGGGTGGGGAGCATCAGCATCAAAGGCAATAGTTTGGGCGTGGCTGCTGTATTGTTTGTGGGTTTGTTCATTGGCAGCTTTAGCCCGGATTTGCGCATTCCCGAGATCATTACCTTCTTGGGCTTGTCCATCTTTGTATACACCGTGGGGTTGGGTAGTGGACCAAGTTTTTTCAGCACCTTCAAACGCAGGGGCTGGCAGGATTTGATCTTTGTTTTTGTGATGCTCAGCTTTTCGGCGAGTGTGGCAGTTGGGCTACATTACTTGCTGGGATTTGAAGGCAGCATCACGGCGGGTTTGTTTGTAGGCAGTACCACCAACACGCCCGCCTTGGCAGGTTTATTGGATTTAATCCGCAACATGGGTTTAGATGAAAACATCAGCAAACTCGATGCTGAAAACAGCGTCATTGGCTACTCCCTCTCCTACCCTATGGGAATCTTAGGTCCGATGCTGGCGGTTATTTTGATGCAAAAACTGCTCAAAATTGATTTCCAAAAAGAAGAACGAGAACTCCGCAAGGATTACCCCGTGCGCCAGGACATCCTCACCCTTACCGTGGAAGTCAATCACGAGGAGGTCATCAATAAAACCATTCGCGATTTGCGCAAGGAAAGGGCCTGGACGGTTTTGTTTGGCCGTTACGAGCGGGGCGAACGCATGCACCTCAGCTCCTGGGATACCGAATTTCAATTGGGCGATAAAGTTGCCTTGGTCGGAGACCGCGAGGAAGTAGAACAGGTAGCTCAGGAAATTGGCACCATCCTCCCCCAGCAGCTCTCCTATGACCAAACCGAATACGAGACCCGCCGCGTTTTTGTGTCCAACTCCAAAGTAGCCGGACTGAAACTCGCGGCCCTGAATTTGAGCGAAAAATACGCCGTCATGATCTCCCGCGTTCGCCGAGGCGACGTTGACATGATGGCCAATGCAGACACTGTGCTGGAATTGGGTGATCGGGTACGGGTAATCGGCAGAAGAAAAGATATGGCGGAGATTGCCAAATTCTTTGGCGACTCCTACGAAGAATTGAGTCAAATCGATTTGTTGTCCTTCGGTTTGGGCATGGCGATGGGGATGATTTTAGGGATGGTGACTTTCCAGTTGCCGGGCGGCATTGATTTTAAGTTGGGTTTTGCTGGAGGGCCGATCATCGTGGGTTTGATTCTGGGCGGTTTGCGCCGCAGTGGGCCGATCAACTGGTCTTTGCCCTATAGTGCCAACCTGATTTTGCGGCAAATTGGTTTGATCTTTTTGCTCGCCGGGGTGGGTGTCAACTCGGGGCACCAATTTGTAAAAACCATTACAGGCGGCGGGATTGGACTTTGGGTGTTTACCAGCAGTGCGCTGATCAGCATCCTGACGGTATGCGCGACTTTGTTGGTGGGCTATAAAATTTTGAAAATACCCTTTAGCATTTTGATCGGGCTGGTTTCCAATCACCCGGCGATCCTGGATTTCAACATCCGCCGAAGCAAGAACAAGCTGCCTAATGTGGGGTATTCTTTGATGACGCCGATGTCGATTGTGGTGAAGATTGTGTATGCGCAGTTGTTATACCTTTTGTTGAAATGACGAATGGCTCGAATTTCTTAAAGCACTATCAAAGCGACATTTTTTTACCACAGAGGAAAAAAAGAGGACACCAAGGACACAAAGTTAGACGTTGACAGCGCTTAGCTTTGTGTCCTTAGTGTCCTCTTTTTTCCCTCTGTGCTAATTATAATCTGTGATAACTGTACATCATCACGCTATTCAGCTATCAACACGTACTTATTCTTCTTTCCATTTTCCAACATCACATATTGTCCGTGGAGCAGCGCTTCGGCACCTACCATCGCTTCATGCGTCGTAATTTTTTCCTTATTCACCGTAATCGCATTGTTCTGAATCGCCTTGCGCACTTCACTTTTAGAAGCCAGAATCTGCGTATGCTGCGCCAAAAGATCCGCGATATTCACCCCTTCCGCAAACAACGCTTTATCTACCTGAAAAGTAGGAATCTCGTTCGCCACCGTTTCCAACTCGCCAGCACTCAAACTCAGCAACATCTCCCGATCTGCATTGCGGCCAAACAACAACTCGGAAACTTTGAGCACACTTTGGTAAGCCTCTTCGCCGTGGATACGTTTGGTCAACTCCTCGGCCAACAGGCGTTTGAGTTCACGTGGGTCGCTGGCAAACTCTTGTTCGCGGGCCTCGATTTCTTCTTTGGAGTGTAAGGTAAAATAACGCGTAAACTTGGGAATATCCGCATCGTCCGCATTGATCCAGAACTGGTAAAACTTATAAGGCGAAGTCATTTTGGCATCCAGCCAAATGTTGCCTGCGGTAGATTTGCCAAACTTGGTGCCATCAGCTTTGGTCAACAGAGGAGTGGTGATCGCGTAAGCCTTCTCTCCCAGATTGCGCCGAATGAACTCCGTACCTGAAGTGATATTGCCCCATTGATCGGAGCCCCCCATTTGCAGGATACAGCCATATTGATTGAACAAACACTGGTAATCGTAACCTTGCAGCAATTGGTAACTGAACTCCGTGAAGGAAATCCCCGCTTCCAGGCGATTTTGCACCGAATCTTTTTGCAGCATGTAGTTCACCGTCAAGGTTTTGCCAACCACGCGCAAAAAGTCCAACACGTTCATGTCTTTGTAAAAATCGAGGTTGTTGACCAGAATGGCGGCATTTTCGCCCTCGTCAAAGTTCAACAGGCTTCGGAACTGAGTGGTTTGGTGAGCCAGGTTGTCGTCCAGTTCGTCGGTGGTTTTGAGTTCACGCTCCTTGTCTTTGCCCGAAGGGTCACCAATGCGCCCGGTTGCGCCACCCATCAAAACGATCGGCTGATGGCCGCTGAGTTGAAACAATTTGAGCAACATGATTTGCACATAGTTGCCAATGGTTATTGAGGGTGCCGTGGGGTCAAAGCCAATGTAGCCGGCCACTTTACCAGTATTCAATTTCTCTTCTATCCCTTCAATCTTGGAATGCAGCATGCCGCGCCATTCCAGTTCTTCCAAAAAGTTCTTCATCGTGTTGGATTAAATCGGCGCAAAAATAGACGCTAGTCGCGTAGTGTGCAAAAGAATTGTGCCCTGAATCGAAAAAACCTTGTATATTGCGAAAAATTTAGCTGGGTTTTTCCTGCGGTTTTACGTTTACTAATCTTTTGAAATTTAGTAAACGTAAAACGTAAAGACCCAATATTTTCCGTTTTTGTCCCCTCATTTCCTTCAGGTTCAAACATCCTCCCGCCCGGTATCAGGCCATTAATTAATCAGTAACCCAATCGAGTTATGCTCAATTCGACCCAACCGTCATTGCGTAGACGGAGAACCATGAATTTTAAGTATTCCCTGTTTTTGGTACTCTGCCTGGGCCAAATGTCTTTATTAAATGCCCAAGGCTGGTGGCCAAAAATGCCGCCGCCCAAAGTCCACAACTACGACATTTGTTTCCCGGCGGATGTATCCAGCAACACTTGCAAAGCGCCGAGCAACATCCCTGGCGTACAAATGATTGAATTAGGTGACGACAAACTGGCGGTCAACATCACCGACAAAATCTACCGCACCGACGCGGATGCCTGCTACAAAATTTTCCGCACCTACACCGTCATGAATTGGGAGTTGTACAACGAAAAATGCCAACTCGACCCCATGGCCAACCCCGTGATCATTGATCGGGATGCGCCTGATTTTGATTGGGTGTACGGCGAGGGTGTATGTGTCCTGGTACGTGGCAATACGGCTTACCTTAGTCACGACCGCGTTATCTCTGACGATGATCAAAAAATCGGACTCAATCCAATTTGTTTGAACAATGGTGGCTTTCATTTCAGAGCATTTATGTATACCCAGGTCATTAAAGTACAGGATGAAGTTCGCCCAATTGTTTCAGTGCCAACTTTACCTCTATTTAAGACGGATTTAAACTCCTGCAAAAGCGCCATTGATGTGACCTTCAAAGCTACAGACAACTGCTCAGAAACCGTGAGTCTGGAAACCCAGTCCATCATGATTGCCCCTTTCCAAAGCCTAAACTCTGCCGCCATTCGGATGCCTTCAAACTTTGATACCCGCTGGAGCTGGAAAGACAATAAAAACGGAACTTTCAACATCAAAATCGCTAATCTACCCGAAGGCAAACACGATTTGATCGTGGCGGTACGTGATCAGTGTGGCAACCTTTCTTTGCCTACCCGTATACCCTTTGAAGTACGAGATCTCAGTGCCCCGGCACCAACTTGTAAACAGGGTCTAGCCATGGCACTCATGTCCGATGGGCGTGGTGGCGCGATGAATACCGTGCGGGCCAGCGATTATGTAGCCAGCCCAGCCTATGATTGCAATGGTCAGGGGCCCGAGGTGGATAAAAATGGTTTGAAAAAAATCACCCGTTATTCCATCAACCGGGTCGGACAAAAGGCTCATATTGACAGCACTTCCTTAACTTTTACGTGTGCGGAAGCGGGCCAAAAAGTAGACATCGAATTGCACGCCTGGGATAACCTGGGCAATCATGGCTATTGTGTTACTTACCTTTTGGTGCAGGACAACCGGGGAATTTGCCCGGTTTTGCCTGGCATTACGGGCACCATTGCTACGGCACAAGGCACCAGGATTCGCAATATCCCCTTGGATGCGCTCCAGGATATTGTAGCATACCAAACCAAAACGGACAAGGACGGGTTCTACCGTTTCAAGGAGTTACCCGAGGGCGAAAATTATGTGGTGCGCCCCAAAATGAAGGCCGGTGATGCCACCGGAGTCAATACCCGCGACCTGAACCTAATGCTGGAAATGTTGCAAAACAAACTAGACAATTTCAGCTCCTACCAAATCCTCGCAGCAGACATCGACCAGAACGGGGAAATCAATGCGGAAGACTTTGCCAAATTGCGGCAAATCATTTTCCAAAGGGATTCTTTCCCCCAGGGCAATTGCTGGCGTTTTGTGGATGCACGTTACGTTGTACCTCGCTCCTTGAAGCCGGGTAAATACCCTGATTCAGTAGCCATAAACAAGTTGAAAACTGGGGTGATTGCCGACTTTGTAGCCATCAAATTGGGTGACCTGGATGGAAGTTATGTTCCTACCGCAGGTCAATTCCAGGAAGATGACCAGGTAGCGAACCTGAGTAGTTTGAATCTCAGTAGTGATCAAAAGCTGAAAAGTGGTTTGACGCTGGATCAAAACCAGCCCAACCCTTTCCATGATGAAACCCTCATCAATTTTTCGCTGCCCGCAGCTGGCGCGATCACCCTTACCGTTTGGGATCTACAAGGCAAGTTGATCCATAAACATTCCGCTACCTTGGCGGAAGGCAGTCATCAAATTTCATTGGATGCACAAGCGCTAGGAAATGTGAAAGGTATGTTCTACTATACGCTGCAGACGGCAGGTGGTAGAGAAACGAAGAAGATGTTACGATTTTAGAGTGAAAAGCGAAAAGTGAAAAGCGAAAAGCAAGTACACCATTTGGATTTCACCGTTTGGTAGGTATTTTTCACTTTTCACTTTTCACTTTTCCTGCCAAATCCAACACAAACGCCCACTCCCGTGCCGTTTCCTTTAACCTGGCAAAACGACCCGAGGCACCGCCGTGTCCAGCTTCCATGTTGGTATGCAAAAGCAAAGGGTTGTGATCCGTTTTGAGCAAGCGGAGTTTGGCGACCCATTTGGCGGGCTCCCAGTATTGCACCTGGGAATCGTGTAAACCCGTGGTCACCAGCATCGCCGGATAATCTTTGGCCTCCACATTGTCGTATGGTGAGTAGGATTTCATGTAATGGTAATACTCTTCCTCGTTGGGATTGCCCCATTCGTCGTATTCAAAAGTGGTGAGTGGAATGGTGTCGTCGAGCATGGTAGTCACTACATCGACAAAAGGTACTGAGGCCACTACCCCTTTCCACAAGTCAGGCCGAAAATTGACCACGGCACCCATCAACAAACCTCCAGCGCTGCCGCCCATGGCGTACAAATTTCCGCTATAAGTATAATGGTTGGCAATCAACCATTCTGCGCAATCGATAAAATCGTGGAAGGTGTTCTTTTTTTGCAACAACTTACCTGTATCGTACCAATGCCGCCCCATCTCTTCACCACCCCGAATATGGGCAATGGCGTAGGCAAAACCCCGATTCAGCAAGCTCAGGCGTGCTGAACTGAAGTATGGCTCCATGCTGTAACCATAAGAGCCATAGGCATAAAGCAGCAGCGGTTGTTTGCCATCCTTGACAAAATCGCGGTGATAGACAATCGACACGGGTACCTGGGCACCGTCACGGGCAGTGACAAAAACCCGCTCCGAGCGGTAGTTTTCCTTGTTGAATCCGCCCAGTACTGGTTCCTCTTTCAACAGCGCAAACTCTTTGGTTCGCATGTTGTAATCGAAAGTGGAATTAGGAGTCGTTAGCGATTGGTAACCAATGCGTAACGATTCAGTGTCCGACTCGGGATTGATGCCCACATAAGCCAGATAGGCTTCTTCTTCGAAGGGAATGTAGTGCTCATTTTGGCCTGACCAGGTGCGAATCCAGAGTTGGGTGATGCCCGCTTTGCGCTCCGAAATCACGTAATAGTCCTTGAAGAACTCCATGTTTTCGAACAACACGTCAGCCCGGTGCGGGATCAACTCCTGCCAATGTTCCTGGGTCGTTTGTTCTTCCCCACAGTACATCAGTCGGAAGTTTTTGGCGTCCAGGTTGGTCCGAATGTAAAAACGATCGCCAAAATGATCGATGTCGTATTCCAAACCACGTACGCGAGGTGCAAAGATTGTAAATGCCTCTTCTGGAGTAGCTGCATCCAGATACAGGTACTCGCCAGTAATGGTTTGTTGGGAGGCAATGACAATGAATTTTTTGGACTTGCTGATTCCCACCCCGACATCAAAGGTTTCATCGGCTTCGTGAAAAACTTCCACGTCGGCTTCAGCGGAGGTGCCGAGTTTGTGGCGGAAAATCTTGTAACCCCGCAGGGTTTGAGGGTCTTTGGCGGTATAAAAAAAGTGCTGATTGTCTTTGGCCCAAACCGCCGCGCCCGTGGTGTTCGGAATTTCGTCGGCCAAAAATTCGCCAGTTTCTAAATCCCGCAACTTAATGGTGTAAATGCGTCGACTCACCGTGTCTTCCCCAAAGGCCAAATAACGGTTGTCAAAACTGACACTTTTGCTGCCAATGGCAAAATAACTGTGCGGCTTGGCCATCTCGGGCACATTGAGGATGATTTCCTCGGCGGCGTCCTGAGTACCTTTTTTGCGGGTATGAAAGGGATATTCGGCACCTTCTTCAAAACGATTTTGGTACCAATAGCCATTTTCAAAGTAGGGCACCGATTGGTCGTCCTGTTTGAAACGAGCCACCATTTCGGTGTACAAGGTTTCCCGAAACTCCTTTGTATTGGCCATAACCGCCTCGGTGTAAGCATTTTCGGCGTTGAGGTAGGCCAGCACTTCGGGATCTTCGCGCTCCTTGAGCCAAAAATAATCATCGATGCGTTGATCGCCGTGGGTGACCAGTATTTTGGGATCGCGCTTCGCAATGGGAGCGCTGGTATTGCTTGTCTGCATGAGGTAAAATGTCTCTTGTGGGGGATAAAAATACGGTAAGGGAATGGATGCGGCGAGAATTAGTTTAAAAATTTCTGCGCTTTTATTTCCAAATCAACTGCGAATTCTAATTCAAAGCCTCCGAATACTATTTTACACCCGCCAATTGTAGACAATCCTGCATCTTTAGTGCGTTAATCTATTGTAATAATTCATTTATAAAATTAAGCTAAGCATGAAAAAAAGAGCCTGTATTTTGATGTTCATCTGCCTGTGGGGTTTCTTGAAAGCACAAGTCCCCTTTTCCTTTGAAGATCCTCAAATGGATGCCTATTTTACCAATCCAGCAAATGTCCCAGTCATCAAAGGGCGATTGTTGAATTATACACCAGAGGATTTGGATACTTTGTCGATCCGTTATGTGCTGGTAGTCCCTAATGCTGAGCGGCAATCTATGCGCTATGCAGACCTTAAAAAAGATGGTTCATTTGAAATCAAGTTGGATTATGCGCTCCGCTATCAGCAAGTTTTTTTGATGTTGCCGTACAGCTTTAATGAAGTTATTGTCCATCAAGGCTTGTATGTAGAAGCAGACTTGATCGAGTTAAGAAAAGTTTATTTAAAGTATAAGGATATCCCGGAATCCCTATCGAGAAACCAAACAATTAATTTTGGTGGGCCTGATTCATCCCTTACGCAATTAAAACACTTGTACAACAGGTTTGAACCTGAGGTAAAAGAACAATTTTATTCTTTACAAAACACTGCCAGAAACTACAAACTACCAACTAGTGAAAACTTCAAGTTGTGGAATCAGGCCTTCGATTTGCTTGAAGAGCATCAAAGTCGTTTTTTAGAAAAATTCCCCTCCAAAGATGCCTGGCTACTTGAAAATGAGCGCTTGTCTGAGTATTATTCTCACCATTTTGTTTTTCACTGGAATAAACCCATCCCTAAAGACGGAAGTTTAGACGCCGCACTGCGCCACCAACCGTTGCTTGTTTCCAATGATGGCATAGCCTACTATAGTTACCTGCAAACCATGTTGTCGGTTGCCTACAAAAGTAATCCCTTGAAGGGTTTTGAAGAAATCCTTATGCCCCCCCGAAAAGCTGATTTGGTAAAAATCATGGGTGGCCCACAAGGGCTGTTCGAGCGAGAGGAATACATGAAAAAAATCCTACCAACGCTTCAATCCCCCTGGTGTAAACAGCTCATTCAGGAAGAATTAGCCAGTAAAAAGAAACAAACCCAAGAAATCAACAACAGCCTCAAAAACATGCCCCTCAGCACCACCAAAACTGGTTTGGGCAAATTTGTCGGTTCCTTGCCCCAAGGTGCCAATTTGTACAGCGCCGAAGAAAAAAACATCGACAGCCTCGTACAACGCATTCGAGCCCTTTACCCCAATCAAGCCATCATCCTGGATGTATGGGCGACCTGGTGTGCACCTTGTATTAGCGATATGAAAAACAGCAAAGAGACCAAGGTGGAATTGAAAAAATTACCAGTTAAAGTGGTGTATCTCTGCGTGACCAACAACTCTGATGAAGAGAAATGGAAAAAGAAAGTAGCAGAGCTAGGCGTGGATGGAGACCACATTTGGTTGACCGGGGGGTTGTCGACAAAAATCATGGAGCGGTATGGCTTATCCGGATACCCCAGTTACATTTTTATTGACGCCAAAGGTGAATACCACCCAAAGTTTATACACAGCATTCAACATTTGGATATCGAAAATTTAAAGAAAAAATTGTAACCCTCGTAGGGGCAACCCTTGCGGTTGCCCTCACACGCCAGGGGCAACCGCAAGGGTTGCCCCTACCCATCCCCCCACGCACAATGCAACAACCAATTGTTCCCATATAGGTAACCACAAATTTATCCGTTCTAATCCGTTTTTATCCGTGTCATCGTTCTCCTAATTAATGCCGCTCAACGCCGAAGGCGTAAAAGCGCGAAGCGCAAAACGTAGCCCGTCGTCGTGGTGAAAAAGATTTGGCGTAGCCGAATCAAAAAAATTGAGTTTGCGCAAAATCTTCAATACCCATACTTTTTCTTCCACAAACCCCGCAACCAGCCTCTCGTCTTCTCCTCTGCTGGGTTTGCTGCTGGTTCAAACAACTTCGTGCCACTCAATTTTTCGGGCAGGTACTCCTGATCCACAAAGTTGCCCGGAAAATCATGGGAATACTGGTAAGCCTTACCGTAATCCAGTTTTTTCATCAATTGAGTAGGGGCATTGCGCAAATGCAGCGGTACGGGTTGGTTACCCTGCTGATGAACCAATTGTTGAGCCTTGTCGATGGCCAGATAGGCCGAGTTACTCTTGGGTGAAGTGGCCAGGTAAATGACTGCTTGTGACAAAATGATCCGTGCCTCGGGCAAACCAACCGCTTGAACCGCCTGGAACGCCGTGGTGGCCATCAGGAGCGCGTTGGGGTTGGCCAATCCGATGTCTTCAGCCGCTGCGATGACCATGCGGCGAGCGATGAATTTGACCTCCTCACCTCCTTCAATCATCCGTGCCAACCAATACACCGCCGCGTTGGGATCGCTGCCCCGGATCGATTTGATGAACGCCGAAGCTACGTCATAATGCTGCTCGCCGCCCTTGTCGTAACTCGTGATGTGTTGTTGCAAAATATTGGTAACAATGGCGTCGTCCACCACAATTTCGCCATCCACATTCTGCGCCTGGCTGGTTACCAGCTCCAGAATGTTGTACAACTTGCGGGCATCTCCACCGGAGTAGTGTAAAAGTGCATCGTAACTGTCAAAGCGCACTTTTTTGAGTTTCAGGTATTCGTCCTTTTGCAGGGCGTCGTGAATGAGTTGCATCAATTGATTGGTCTCCAGTAGTTTCAACACATACACCTGGCAACGAGACAAAAGGGCGGGAATCACTTCAAACGAGGGATTTTCCGTGGTGGCACCGATCAGGGTTACTACCCCTTTTTCGACGGCACCCAACAAGGCATCTTGTTGAGATTTGCTAAAGCGGTGGATTTCGTCGATGAACAACAAGGGGTTTGGTTTGCCAAAAAAGCGCTGTTGTTCCGCTTTTTGGATGGTATCCCGCACATCTTTTACCCCGGCAGCAATGGCACTCAATGCGTAAAAAGGCCGACCAGTTTCTTTGGCCAGAATATTCGCCAAAGTGGTTTTGCCCACTCCAGGAGGTCCCCAAAGAATGATCGAAGGTAAAAAACCCGCAGCCAGCGCTTGGCGCAGTACCGAGCCCTCCCCTACCAAATGTTCCTGCCCCAGGTAATCTGCTAGGCGTGCTGGGCGCATTCTTTCCGCTAATGGCTGCATCTTTTTGATTGTATGTTTAGTGTCAAAATCTCTAACACTGGGAAAAATATCACAAAAATGAGGAATCGTAACCACTTTTGTTGTACTTTAGCATTCGCAATTCAGTTATTTATGGTTTTACCCTTGGTAATTCCTTGTTCGCGAGAGCATCTACCTATCTAAAATATCTACCCTTTTTTGGTTTCATTTTGACGAACGGCAATCACCGCTGAGTATATTTTTTTTTGTTATAAACAAAAATTGCAATTGTACTCAATCTGCCCCCCATCGGTGTGTTGCACAAACTATGGAGAAAACTATGGCTGCTAACATCAGTCACCTAAAAGTAATGGGGCAAAGCGCTGCTTTGACAGATGATGCTGTGATGCGTTGGTTACCCAAACAGCAATTGTGGATTGACCCAACCCGTTTCAATCAGCTAAGCGGAGAAAATGGATTGAGGATCAATCTTTTACCAGGTTCTTTTTGTGATGCACAAGGGCGAATCATTACCGAAAGAGTTGAGCTGGAATTGGTGGAAATTGTGCACAAAGCTGGAATGCTGTTGGCTGCCATGCCCAGTACGTCTCGGGATGGGGTTTTTGAATCTGCCGGGATGTTTAGCCTGCAAGCCAAAAAAGACGATCAAGCCTTACACCTGATCAAACCCATCCAAATAGCGTGGCCAATTAACAATTTGCATACTAAACCCGCTTCTTTGCAAATTGTCACCTTATCGATGGCCAGTACGCGTTCCTTCAGCGCAACGACGGAACAAGACTGGATTCCATTTTTCAATAAGCCTACTCCTGTGCTCAAATTGCAGGGGCAACGCTGGTTAAAATTTGAACTCAATCAATTGGGTTGGTTCAGTGCCCACTTGCCCTTAGCCAAAGAAGGGCTCAAATCGATGTTGAGCATCCGCTATCACGACCTGGGTTTTGAGCACAAACAAGCTTTTCTGGTGTTTCGCAACCACCAGTCGGTGGTCAAACTTTTCCCTTACGATCAAAAGTTCTGTGCCTTCAATATTCCTCGGCGTGCTCCGGCTTGCGTGGTCATGTTGGCGTGCAAAAACGAACGTTATTTTCTGGGACATACTTGTTTTGATGGGCATTACGCCAACAACTTAACACTGCAACTTGAGGAAGTCGAAAAGGGTTTGTTGCCTCAGCATTTGTTTGCCATCATCAACCGTTGAATGCTATAAATGGGTAGCTAATAACCGGTGAAAGTGATGAACGCATGCTTCGCGTTTGGGGGAAAAACGTCCCGTTTGGTAAAAGCGGGACTGCAGCCCTTTTTGTACATTTTCGACCACAAATTCATCTTCCCGTTCCACTTTATCCAGATCCGCTCCGGCACCCTGGTCGAGCTTGCTTTCATCGTATACGTATAGGATGAAGCGGACTTTGCATTGCTTGATGGAAAGCGGTTTGACAATGTTGACACTCAAACCCCAGGGGTAAAAGTTGAACATCATGTTGGGAAAAACCCAAAAATAATAAGCGGCGATCCGCTTGCCGTAATCGATGTGCCCAGGGGGCAGATCAAAACATTCCGTCCCGGAATCAGCAATCCCCACTTGCACATTACAGTAGTCGAACAACTCACTGTAATAGGCGCCATAGTCCAAAGCCTGGTTGAGCCCCGCGTGTACAAAGGGGATGTGGAAACCTTCCAAATAATTGTCGCAGTACAAAGCCCAATGGGAATTGACCAAATAATCCCGGCTCAATTCTGGGGCATAGCGAAACTGGGTCAGCGGCATAAAGCCAATCCGCTCCTGCATCACATCCAAGACAGGCTGAAAATCAAAACCCGGATCGAGGGAAACAAATGGAAACTGGGCCCAAGTCAGGCAGGGCACCTCCGTCAAATGGTCACAAGCGCGGGGGAATCCCTGAGCTTCTTTAAACTCCGGCATGAACTCCATTTGCCCCTGGAGGTCAAAACGGCGACCATGGTAATTACAAGTCAGTTTTTTGTATTGCCCCGGGTTGTGTACCAGGATATTGCCCCGATGGGTGCATACGTTGCTAAAACACTTCAGCTCACCTGCTTCTGTTTTGCTCAAAAGCAGGGGTTCATTGACGAATCCTGGCAAGAATTGAAAAGGATAGACCGATCCTGCTTGGGCCAGATTTTCCCCGGTTTCGATCCATTGCCAGCTGCTGGGGAATAATTTTTCCTGCATGGCTTCGAATACATGAGGATTGCGGTAAAACTCGGCTGGGAGGGTTTCGGCAAGGGTGATATCCGAGTGAATTTGGTAGTTAAAGGATGGGCCCATTTGAAATTTTTACATAATACAAAACTGAATTGTCTGGGACAAATCTCCGTGTGACTGCTTAACTATAAGTATAGTGCCGAGTAGCTTAGATACATAATCTGAGGTGAGTCTATGGTTTCTAAAGTTTCTTAGGTGGTGAAAAAAGAAGAAACCTGCGAAGCAGGATGTTCTTCCACCACCTAAGAAACCTCAGGCACCAAAGGAATCACCTAAGCAAATCCATATTCCTTACGCCACCCAAGTCTGAGCACCCATCGCCACATTTTCCCCTTTAGCCACCCGAATTGCTCCATTGCTGTACTGCAAATCAATCCGGCCCATCAACAATCCACCCCATCCGGCGTGGTTGATCAGTACAGGTTTGCCGTCCAGGTTGTTGACTACGATGGGTTCAGGCAAAAAAGTATGGGTGTGGCCACCAAGGATGATGTCGATGTGCCGCGATTGGGGCGCCAATTGCAAGTCAGAAACTTGTTCATCCTTGTAATGGTAGCCCAGGTGAGACAAACAAATCACCAGATTGCAGGCGTGTTTTTCTTTCAATTCAGCCGCTATCTGGTTTGCGGTCACTAAGGGATCAGTATAAACCAAGCCTTCTCTCAACAGCTGGGGAATCGAGCCTTGTGGGTTCACCCCCAAGCCCATGATGCCAATGCGTTGCCCTGCCTTTTCAACAATATGATAAGGTTTAACCTGTTTGGCCAGCGGCGTGTCAGCTAACTGGTAATTTGCAGCAAGGGCAGGGATTGGGTTTCGGCTGAGTTGACTGGACAAATCTTGCATCCCCCGATCAAAGTCGTGATTGCCTAATGCAAAAGCATCGTAACCCATCCCCTTCATCCAGGCCAGCTCCTCCCCTTTTGAATTGGAAGGATTCAGCACATCTCCAGCGTCAAGTAGTAGAACATGAGCTTGTTCCTGCCGGATTTTTTCCACGAACTGTCTGGCTTGTTGGGCAAAAGCGTGGTAAGCTGTATTGTTTCCTTCAAAACGACCGTGCAAGTCGTTGGTATGCAGGATGCTCAAGGAAAAATTACCGGAAAAATCCAACTGGGGAATTCCCGTACCCAAGGCAATGGCCCCGAGGCCAAATTGATGGATGAAGGTACGTCTTTGCATGGTTGAGGGTTTTATTCAAACAATGTTCTTTGCTGAGCGGGAGGTACAATCCCCAGGTGTTGGTAAGCCTTTTCGGTGGCTTCCCGACCTCGTGGAGTTCTATGTAAAAAACCTTCCATGATTAGAAACGGTTCGTGTACCTCTTCAATTGTGCCTGCTTCTTCGCCGATGGCCGTCGCAATGGTAGAAATACCTACCGGGCCACCTTTGAATTTTTGGATGATGGTCGACAAAATTTTGTTGTCCATTTCATCCAAACCGTATTCGTCCACATTCAGCGCTTCTAGCGCAATTTTGGCAATTTCCAGCGTAATCCGCCCATCGCCCTTGACCTGAGCAAAATCGCGTACCCTG
>JAIYAV010000240.1 GCA_027488855.1 Saprospiraceae bacterium | reverse complement strand
TCAGATCGACTTCGTAGAAGTCGTACATTTGTAGAATATGTTGCAAATGCGTTTTTCACGACTTCGTAGAAGTCGCACATTATTCATTGTCAATGCAGTTAATTCAAAACTCACGTTAATTATACATTTTGCGCAATCGCTACTTTGGTATTGTAAGCATACGATGGCCGTTCCAACACCGCTTGAACCTTCAATCCAGACAGTTCCAACATCAAACACATCTCATCTTCAGTAAAAGCGCGCAATTCTGTCTCATCAGTTCCAATAGAGTGATAAAGACCATTGCCATTTTCTTTAAAGTACTCGGCACTCCAGGTAAAGCACCAGCTATCGGTAAAATTGTACTGATAATGGTTCTCCCGTTTGAATTTACCTTTGGGTGTATTTACTTCATGAATTGCGGTTGGGTTGGCCAGGATGTGGGGGATGTAGGTATTGGCGTCGATAAAATCAAAGGTCAAAATCCCACCGGGTTTTAGCACTTTTTTGATGTGTTGAAAGGTGCTCAAAGCATCTGTATTTTGCAGCAAGTAGGAGACACTTCGGGCAGTACTGAGCACCGCATCAAAGGTATCGGGAAGTTGAATGTAACGCATGTCCTGTTGGTGAAATTGACCTTCGGGTAAAATTTCCTGAGCGAACTGCAACATGTCAGCGCTCATGTCTAGCCCCTGGTAGGTATACCCTGCTTCGACCAAACGACGGCCCAATTGTCCGGTCCCACAGGCGACTTCCAATAAGGATTTACTGTTAAAATCAGCCAGGATTTTTTGGTAATACACGAATTCTTCATCGTAGTCAATCAGGCTCTGGTACATCAGGTGGTACACTTCGGCGTATTCGGTATACAGCTTACTCATAATCAAAGGGATATTAGGTTAAAAACGGAGGCAGTACAAATTTCTAAAGCAAATGGTTCCTCTTGCTCAAATTTCTCCCCTTTTTTCCAAAAAGTTGCTACTTTCATCAGATTATGAAAAATCCACAAATTGGCCTTTGGCCCGCAATCGCCCTGGTGGCGGGCAATATGATTGGTTCGGGCATTTTCCTGCTGCCAGCTACCCTGGCGGTGTTTGGTTATTTTAGTTTGTTGGGTTGGTTGGTATCGGGAACGGGGGCTTTGTTATTGGCCTACACCTTTTCCCAGCTCAGCCGTCAAATTCCAGTCAATGGTGGCCCTTATGCCTATACCCGGGTTGCTTTTGGCGATTTAAGTGCATTTGTTGTGGCCTGGGGCTACTGGATTTCCCTTTGGACGGGCAATGCGGCCATTGCCATTGCTTTTGTGGCCAATCTTACGCCGTTTTTTCCGGCCCTTGGAAGCAATTCTACTTATTCTTTGCTGGCTTGTTTGGTCTCCATTTGGGTAGCTACGGCAATCAATTTGCGGGGAGTGCGCGAGGCGGCGCAGTTTCAGCTTTTGACGACGATTCTGCGACTAGTGCCTATTTTGTTGTTGGGTACTTTGGGCTTTAGTCACTTTAAATGGAGCAACTGGGTGGTAGATCCCCAACCCTTTTCACTGGGAAGTATGGCCTTGCAAGGGGCAGCCTTGACCTTCTGGTCGTTTTTGGGCATCGAATCGGCGACCATTCCCGCAGCTTCCATCCGCAATCCTGAAAAAAACATCAGTCGGGCTACTTGGTGGGGTACGGTTTTTTCAGCCCTGGTTTTTGTAGCGTCTTGTTCCGCAGTGATGGGCATTCTGAACCAGGATGAATTAAAATCCTCTGCCGCGCCTTTTGCGGATGCTGCCAAAGCTTTGTGGGGCATGCCGGGGTATTATGCGATTGCGGCGGCAGCGGCCCTAGCCTGTTTGGGGGCTTTGAATGGCTGGATTTTATTGCAGGGCCAAATTCCTTACACGGTAGCTAAGGATGGCTTGTTTCCTGCTTTTTTTGGTCGGGAAAATCGTCGCGGCGCACCTGCCCAGGCTTTGATCCTATCGAGTGTATTGATGTCGGTGATGGTGTTTTTGAATTACAGCGATTCTTTGCAAGAACAATTCAAAAAAATGATCCTCTTGGCAACGCTGGCCAATTTGATTCCTTATTTGTTCAGTGCGGTAGCTGAAATGGGCTGCTTGTGGCGGGAAGGAGATTTGAGTTGGAGGGCGCATTGGCTTTTGGGCCTACGCTCGATGCTGACGTTTGGTCTGGTCTTGGCGGCGATAATTGGGACGGGTTGGGTGACGATTGGGAGTGGGATGATTTTGTTGGTGCTGGGGATCCCAGTTTATGTGTGGCTGAAAAGGCCCGCTAAGCCATAACTACCAAGTATCTTTGATGCATAACTGAGGTGGGTCTATAGTTTCTAAAGTTTCTTAGGTGGTAAAAAACAAAAAACCTGCGAAGCAGGGTATTCTTTCACCACCTAAGAAACCTTAGGCACTCAAGGAAACACCTAAGCTATATCTTCACTGCTGAATCTTCCGAATCAACACCGCCCCATTCTCCTCCAAATCGGCGCTCATCACGATTATTTGCTCCCGCTGCCCATCATTGATTGAAACGGCCACGGTATTGGGTTTGATGCTGCCCAGGTCATCCGCTTGCAGGATCAAGAAGTTTTCATTGCCCGACAACTTGACCCGGTAATTGGACTTGTTTTTGGAAATGCGGTGCTGCTTGGCCAATTGATGGCCGTTAAAAAAGAGCGTAATCACATCCCCATCTTCGGTGCCATTGTCCCACACGCTGATGGTCAACTCGGGTGAATTCACTTCGATGCTGCGTTGGAGTTTGAGTTTGCGGCCTTGATTGCCAAGGGCAGTTTGGGTTTGCAGGCTGCGAATGCTGGCCTTTACATCTTTGTCCAGAATGGGTTTTTCCAAGTATACTTTGCCGGGGGCACAAGCACCCGCTTTTTGCGTTTCGGTGGCATCCATGCGCCCCTCCCATACGCCGTGAAAGCCAAAGCGATTCACGTCTTCGTCCAGGCGGAGTTTTAGTTTTTTGATGCACCAGCGCCAGTTGGGGTCGGTTTTTTCAATCACGCCTTGCTCTTCGATGATCAGGGAGTCGCGGTTTTCGTTGAGTTTCCAATTCAACAACTGGCGGGCAAAACCTCCATTTTCTTCCGACATGATTTTGGCAAAACCTTTGCCGCCTTCTTTCAACTCCAATTCATAATAAAACTCGTAGGAGCGATCGGTTTGAGAGAGCTCTCCCGTCCAGATGCCTTCGGGAACAAAGGTATCAGCACCTACGTCCAATTGGTTGCTGTCTGCTTCTTTGACCAAACGCATGGTGCCTGGCGAGCAGTTGTCGGACATCCAGCCGCCCTGGAGTACCCACACGCCGTCGCCAGTAGTGCCCAGGCGCAGGCTGGCGTACTTGAGGCACCAGCCGCCGCCTTTGGGGGTGACTTGTGTCAACTCTTGCAAGACGAGTTTGCCACCGCCTTCCCAGGTGCCCGCAATGGAAAATTCTGCCGAAGCCGTACCGTCTTGGGTAATGGAAATGGCTTTGCCGGTCAGGGTGGTGCCTTCCTGTTGGAGGTCCAATTGGTAGGAAAAAACATTGGGCCGGCCATTCTGCATGACGGTTCCTACCCAAAAGCCACTCAAATTTTGTGCTTGAAGTCCTATCGCACAAAGCACGAAGAAAAGTGTAAGATTCTTTTTCATAAGTATTTAGACTGGGGGTTGATGAAAATCAGTTGTCGCTGTGATAAATGTCAAAGTTGAGGCTTCTCCCACCACTTACATTTGACATACGCTCGTTGAACACATATTTAACGACAAGAACAGATTTTTTTACATAAAATTCCCTGAAAATGAAAATTGACATCCAAGCTCCTTTTCAAGTTTTTGACCATATCCGAGCCATGATCGAAGAGAAGCTCAACAAAATGAGTACTTTCTACGAGCACATCCTTGGTGCAAAAGTGTTTCTACGCGATGAGGTAAACCCGTATCTGCACAAACCCAGTCGAGTGGTAGAAATCCAATTAGACGTGCCCGGCACTACTTTTTTTGCTGAATCTACTGAGGAAACTTTCGAACAAGCCCTGGCTAGCGCTGCTGAAAAAATCAAGAAGCAGGTGTTGAAGCACAAGGAGAAAGCAACAATTTAGTGATGAATGATGAGTGAGAAGTGATGAATTGCTACCGCAGCAACTTTGACAATGCCGCTGCGGTAGCAATTCATCACTTATCATTCATCACTTATCATTCATCACTCTCCTTTAAAGTTCGCCGCTCGTTTCTCCACAAAAGCGCTCGCGCCCTCGCGGAAGTCGGTCGTTTGGGTGGTTTCACCGAAGGCTTTGATTTCGTAGGCGAAGCCGTCGACGCCGTCTTCAAAGTAGGCATTGATCGATTCGATGACTTTGGCAATGGCGATGGGGCCTTTGGTGCCTATTTTTTCGATCAGGCTTTTGGCCATGTTCACTTCTTCTCCTGCGGGCACCACATAATTGACCAAGCCCAGGCGATAAGCCTCTGGTGCGTCGATCATATCGGCGGTCATACAAAACTCAAGGGCTTTACTTTTGCCAATCAATTGGGTCAAACGTTGGGTGCCGCCGTAGCCCGGGATGATGCCCAGATTGACTTCGGGTTGGCCAAAACGCGCCTTCTCCCCGGCAACCCGCAAGTGGCAGGCCATCGCCAATTCACAGCCGCCACCTAAGGCGAAGCCATTCACGGCGGCGATGACAGGTTTGGGAAATCGCTCGATCAAAAAGAAGGTATCCTGGCCGTATTGGGCCATGTTTTGGCCTTTGCCATCCAAATCCAGGAACTCCTTGATGTCGGCACCAGCGACAAAAGCGCGGTCACCTGCGCCGGTCAGGACAATGCCTTTCAAGTCTTTCCAGGTGGGTAAATCCTGCGCAAAAAGGTAGTTCAATTCCTGCATGGTGCGGGTATTGAGCGCATTGAGGGCCTTCTCGCGGTTGAAGGTGACGAGGAGGATCTGGTTTTCGTAGGTGAGGAGGAGGTTTTCGTAGGTCATGGTGGTGGTGAATCTGATGGTTAATGACAACGAATAACGCTTTTTTCCGTCGAATGTCTATTTTTTTTTACAATAAAAGAATAATAAAGTACTTTTAGAAAGCAGTATAAACTAAACCAAAACCCAGTGTCACCATGCGAACAGAAACCCCTGTTGAGATGTGGTACCTCAGTCATAGCACTTTAATGTCTACAGTAGCTGATGTACTATTCGCGTTGGGCAACGCAAAAATTGAATTGATACCCTTGCATTACAATGAAACTCCAGCTGGAGATGGCTTGTTTTTTTTTGATGCCCAAAACCGACTACCTGCCTTAATAGAATCGATTCAACACCTCAAATTGCGCGGAGCGAGTAGCATACTTGCCATTAGTACCACTCCTATTCCCAGCGGGTGGTCCATCCCCTTGTTGCAAGCTGGGCTTGCTGAAATTGCCAGTTGGAGCAGCAGCTCAATCGAAATGTTGCTTATCCGAATCCATCGCTGGAAAAACATTGCCCAACAGGCTGAATATTTAAGCAAAAAACTGGTGGGCAAAAGCCCCTTGTGGAAACATTGTTTGCGCAAAATTGTCGAAGTCGCATCATCAGAGGCTCCAGTACTGATTTATGGTGAAAGTGGCACCGGCAAAGAACTCATTGCCAAAGCCATTCACGAACTGGATCAACGCGTCAACAAAAACAAAATGGTGGTGGTCGACTGTACCAGCATCAGCAAAGAATTGGCTGGCAGTGAGCTTTTTGGCCACGAAAAAGGTGCCTTTACCAATGCCTATCAGAGCCGGGAGGGCGCTTTTGCCGAAGCGCACAATGGTTCTTTGTTCCTGGACGAGTTGGGTGAATTGCCCCTGAATTTACAAGCCGAATTGTTGCGCGTTATCCAAGAAAAAACTTATCGAAAGGTTGGTAGCAACCAGTGGCAAAAAACCCAGTTCCGCTTGATCAGCGCCACCAATCGCAATTTAGAGGAAGAAGTCACGCGGGGAAATTTTCGCCAGGATCTGTTTTTTAGAATCAAAGGTTGGCAATTTAAAGTGCCTGCTTTAAAAGACCGCATCGAAGACATCCCCATATTGGCTCAGCATTTCCTGCAATTGAACAATGTACATGCCTCTTTAGAACCTGACGTCCACAGTTTTTTATTGCAAAAAGAATATCCCGGTAATGTTAGGGAGCTGCAACTGTTGGTCAACAAGATGGCCTTTCGCAATTGCGGTGAAACAGTGGTATCTTTTAGTCAGGTGCCAATGGAAGATTGGCCACTGAGCGCCGACACTGATCAACAAGCCATCCAAACTGAGTTGCATCGTCTTTTACAAAAAATGATCTTGAACGGGTACAATTTGAATGACATCAAAAATTCAGTGATTGAAAGCGCCAAAGAAATTGCCGTATCTCTGGAAAATGGAAACCTTCAAAAAGCAGCTGAACGCTTGTGTTGTAGCGATCGTTTGTTACAAATGCACATTCAAAAACCACGCTTGACCAACTAGAACTGGAAAACGCCTTCAGCAAGCCAGGGGTCACCTGTTTCTGATTGGATGGCGTTTTGGGGGCTCAAATAGCCATTGCTGAGTACGGCAGGTATACTCATTGGTTTGTTGCGTCGACCAGCAATCAAACGCAAAAAGTTCCCCCCCAGCACCCCATTTTGGGCGGACTCGGGCAAATGTAAGGCGTAGATTTTTTCTAATTCTACCCCCGGATGCAACCAGGGGCCGTCGGAACCGAATAAAAACTTTGCCGGGCCAGCTCGTTTGACTGCTTTTTGTAAAATATCGAAACGGCGCACCCCAGAAGTATCCGTAAAGACATTGGGATAGCGAACCAAATGGTCGATCAAAGCGATTTGTGCCCGCCAATCATCCCCAAAACTGCCCAGGTGCGGAATGATGAATTTTACATCCGGGTATTCATTGGCCAACAAATCTACGGCGGATACTTCACCAACCACATCGTACAGAATGGGGATGTTGAAAGCTCGTGCTGTCTCACAAATTTCTCGGCTAATCCGGGCATCGTGGCGGTGTACTTTGATGCCACAAAATCCATACTCCTGCACAGCAGTGTTGATCATGGAAAAAATTTGACCTCGATCCCGTTCGGCATGTACAAAGGCAAAACCCAACAAACGAGGCGAATGGGCTTTTACAATTCCAGCAACTTCCCGATTGGCTTCGGCATAATTGCTATGAAAAGCCGGGAATACCACACTTCGTTCAATGTTGTATTCACTGGCCCAGCGCAAATAATGCCCCAAACTGGCGTCGGTGTCCCAAGGGCCAGTCAGGCCATCGCCCTTACCTGCGTGACAATGGCAATCAATGATCATGGTAAAATTTGGCTTAAGTGGTGAAGAAATTGGGCACAAAACCAATCAACTAAAGCGATACACTGGTTCAGGTTTTGTACAGGACGGAAGTCGCTTATTCGCCCAAAAGCGTTGCAAGCAATGACTCAATTGCACATATTGCCCCGGATTTTGCTCAACGGTAATACAAAAGCTGATCAAAGGCGTTTGGTCGGCCCCTTCTCCACGCAGCAACAAGGCTGAAAATCCATTTTTTTGCAAAACACCAAACAAGTCCATGGCCAATTGAGTCGTAGGCAATTTGAGCGTTTGAACTGGAAAAATCCCGCCCCTAAGCTCTATTCCTACCGGCTGGACTGCTTGTTTGAAATGACTGATTAACCTGTACAGATAGGCCCGTTTGCGATCCCCTTCCCTACCATTGTGCTGCAAAGCATTGAGCGCAGCGGCGGCCAATGGAGCGGATACCTGACTGCAATGAATCCGGCTTAAACTCTTTTGTTCAAAGGGTTGGATAAAAGTCCTAGCTCCACTCATCACCGCAATGGGAACCCCAAATCCTTTGGCCAAAGAACAAATGCTGACAATGTAAGGACTGGAAATGCCCTGCCAGGCTAAGGATCCTCTACCGCCATATCCCAAAGGGCAGCTTGGATTGGCGTTTTTCCCAAGAATACCTAAGGCTTGGGTGTCATCTACCACCAAATATCCGCGAAAAGGCCGCAACAAATCCAGGTATTGCCGCAAAGGAGAAGCTTTGCCACTAATGGGATTCCAGCCATCACAAAGGATAAAAGGAACCTGGCCGGGCTGCACATGCATTTGTAACAACAGCTTTAATTTTGCAAGTTGCTGCGTCGGAAAAGTCAACACCTTAATGCCTCTACCCGTGGCCAAACGGCTGATCCAGTCCATCAAAGGGTAGGCTTGTTCATCGATCAACAAAACCGTGTTGCGGTCAATGGCCTGAAAAAAATCCAGCCACAAATGTAGGGTCGAAGGGGCGAGGATACCGTGCTCCATGCCTTGCAATGAGGCTACTTGTCTGGCTATTCCCCGATTGAGGGGAGGTTCATTCAATAAAGCTGGCCCTCCGGTGGTCAAACTCTTCCAGGATTGCAACTCCCTGCTTGGATGCCGCATCCCTAAGTATAAGCTGGAGCGAAAGTCAATGGCCATAGCCCTGAAATTAAAGACTCATTCAATGGATATCCAATCTTTGGTTTGGTGTCACCCTGCCGAAACAGGGTGACAACCTAATCTCCAACAGCCACGCATCAACGTCGGCTATTGCGGGAAAAAACCGGTGGAGGGCTCATTTGTCCCTGGAAGTCATCCTGCCGATCGCGCTGGTACATTTCCCGACGTTCCAGGTGATGCGCAGGTGGCAAGTAGCGGTCCGCTTCCACGGTGGGTGAAGGGCGTGTTTCCACCATATCCGCAGCCATGTCTACACCCGTAACTGCTCGATAAGCATGGATGTAACGCTGGATTTCATTGCGCCAGGCTTGAGCCCAATTTGCGGCATTGTCGGAGGTGACGTCTGGACTAGCCCAATCCCCATACCGGACGCTCAAGAGCAATTGCTCACCATTGGTAGCCAAATTGAAGAAATGGGTAACCGAAGTATCGGTCCAATTTTGCAGCCGCTTCATGGTATCCACTGACCCCATCCAACCCTCTTCGTAAGGCACCAGAAAACGGCCTCGAATGAATTCTTTCACTTCCTCGCGGTTGAGAATCCATTGTTGAGTCAACATTTCTACTCGCGAAGACCAGGTTAAGTCGCGGAATTGATTGTGTTGGCCTTCCCGCAAGATCACGTGTACTTCCCGAAGTTGGTTCAACAAAGGAAACGCATCTGGCTTAACCGTAAGAAAGTTCGACTGCTGGTAATAGTCGTAAGCCATCTTGAGTAGCTGGTGAAAAGCCCCCAGGAATTTGGAACGACTCTCTACTGAGGATAAGGTTGGAATAGCTCGGCCACGTAAACTAATGCCGTACTGAGAATCGTACTCGTAGCATCGCCGAACGATAGACGTTCTATCCCTTTCATCTTCAATGAAGCCCCACATCAAATTGCTCAAAGGCCGCAAAGAATCGAGTGCCAGGTTGGCCAATGGATCAGCACCTTGCCGCTTCTTTACGTTTTGGAAACGCAAGGAGATGGCATTCATGGTTTGAACCAATCCCGCCTCTTCCATCCAATAAGACCAGATCAACTCCAGCATGGGTTGGGCACTGGCGTACCAGGAAAAATCAGGAAGGCCTTCCTGGCCACCAATCAGGCAATCCAGGTCTTTACCTGTAGGATAAAGCGCAGGCTTAAAATTGTCCCGGTCATCATTTTTGATTTGGCCTGGCAGCCCTGGTTCGAAGTCTACATCCAAGGGGAAATTAGATTCAACCGCTCTGGCAATGGAGTCCAGGAAGAACTCATCCCGATACAGCTTTTTCAAACTGGGTTTTGCTGATTTACCCATAAAGTTGCTTCCCAGAAAAATGGTCGAGGATCGAGCATCGGTGTCATCGAAGAAAAACGACTTGGTCAGCAAAAAGTAATCCGTGGATTGCTTCAAAAACTGATACGAAGCGACGTTTTGGAAAGGAGAAACGTGGTTTTTGATTTGATGTTTAGCCCGACTATCTCTGGAAGTTTTGGTTTCCGTACATTCAGGGTCAAACATCCTTTCAATGAACTCGGCATAAGCCTCAAAATCAATCTTCGTTTTCCGGATCGCATCCCACAAAGCCTGGTCGTCCGTTGGTTTGTTGCCAGGCTCTTTCAGTTCAATGCGTTGTACCCGATCCTGAGATGCCAAGCGACGGATATCGCTCTCGATGCGGGGAAGGGTGGTAAGGAGGCCTTGTTCGAGAGGAGACTGATTTTTCGGAATGGTAATTGTATGGCTTTTAATTAGTTTTGAACCATACCTTGCTTGAATCTGAATATCATCAGAATCTTCGCTTATCGGAAAAGGAAAGGCAAATTGAGCAGAATAAACCACGTACCCTTCGGCATCTTCGATATAGTTGACTAAAACAGGGATATTTAGTTCCTTGGAAATCAAATTCCCCTTATCATCCCTTACAATAAATTCAATGTCTTCAAGTACTTGTACTCCAGCTCTTGACAATTCTTCATCACTAATCGTAAACCAAAACTGTACAATCTTTCTTGAATCATCTGGTACCGCCATAAATTTACCAAAGTCCGATCTTTTGGGTTTCTTATTGGGAGCAATTACAAGTGTATTCAATTTACTTTCTTGAAAAACTGCTTCAAAGGAAACTTGATTATCTGCATCTTTAATAGCAACTGATCCCGAAAACCTTAACTCACCTGTGTCATCCTGTAATGGTATGTCCAGAGTAAGTCTATTTGTCGCGGTAGTAGTATAAAATAGTGGAGTAGTAGTATCAATGGATACTTTGATTGAAAGGTTTTCGCTCAAAAAACCTTCAGGTTTTTCCCACTCTTCGATGATGTACCAGAAGTCTAATTTCCCTCCATTGACCGGATTGACAAAAAACTTTCCAATATTTCTCATACAAATTTAATTTAATTCGTGATCAAATTGTGATTCAATTGATGTTTCCCGTCCGATCTTTCCCAGGCCCACTGCGTCAGCAATCGTTGCAGCAAGTCCGTTTCATCTTTTGCTGACAATAAGCCAGCAGCTTTGGCTTGACCGATGACCGCAAAGGCCAGGGTGGGTCGAGTTTTTTTGATGGTTTCGAACTGGCCATTCCATTCCCGGTACAGGGCCAACAATTGATCGGGCATTCGTTCCGATGCGTAAAAAATCTCGCCTAAGGCCTGTCCGTTGAGTATTGCTGGTCGATGGTTCACCACCAGTTCAGCAAATGCGGGCAGGGCTTTTTCCAGGGCTTGGATGATCTGCAGTTTTTGCTCATCAAGCCCTTCCCGTGGGTACATGCGCTCCCAGCGTTGGGCCCACTGTTGCCACTGCGGATGCGGGAAAAGTGCATTGCCTAGGGCACAACTGGTTTTGACCCGAATCCAGGGAAAAGGATGAGGGCCTTCCAGGCCGATGCGAAAAACGAAGTAGCGAGGCAAACTCACCACCCCCATCAGTCCCGTAGTGGCACTGATGCCAAGGTGAGCGGTAGCCCAAAAATCTGCGATGATCTCGGAAATCCAGTGCTGGAACAATTGCCAGGGTAAAGGCTGTTCGGCGGATTGTTGCACCTGCGCAATTTCTGCCCGCAAACTCTCTACCAAATCCAACAACGCCGCGCCTTGATGACCCACTTCGTGAACCAGGGAACTACCGATTCCACTTCCGACCATCCGCTCCCGGGGAACCTGAATGACCGCCACTGGATTGGTTTCTCCCCCTGGCAAACGGGTACGCGCCCGGCGAATCGCCGCTCCATGCCCACGCTCCACAAAACAAATCAAAGGTGGGGCGGCTAAAGGTTGGGCACTCAGCTGCAAAGCGTCTTGTGCCAGAACATCCAAACCAGCCAACCAAACACCAGTTTCGTGTTCGCCCCTTTGGGTGAGCACATCGCCGAAAATGTCCAGCTTGTCCAGCAAAAAATTGAATTTCATTTTCAATTCTGCGTAACGCTGCTGAACCTGATCTGTATTGGCCTCAGCGCCTTCTTGTTTCAGCCACAGCAGGAACTCCTGGATGCTTTGCCGCAATTCCCGGCTGACCTTGGCCAACATTCGCTCAATTCCCAAAAAAGCATCATCTGAAATGGATGCTGCACGGACCATGGGTGTATTGAGTGAAAACGGCTTCAGGCCATTGAGCCGACTGATGAGCGCATAGGCTTCGTTTTTGAAAAATCGAAGGTCAGATGGGTGTCTCATGGTATGATTGCTAGTGCTTACATCAAAATGATGCGACCACCTTCCATCCGCCAGGTTCCCGAACGTTTGCGGCAAGCGCAAGTACCACGACCAGCAGGCGCAGCCGCAGCCGTAGCCCCAGGAGTTCGGAACAATCCAGGTGCATAGTGCCGGGCAGAATTGGTGAGGGCCGTGCGGGCAATTTGTGCAGCGGGCATACCAGGTTTGGTGTTCATCAGGTTAGCAGCGCGTTTGGCAGTGTCGGCAGCAAAACGGACAAAGGCTTGACCCACTTCAAATTCGCGGTCTTCAGCGCTCAAACCTTCCAGCTCCAAGCCAAATGCTTTGCCAGCCACTCCAGCCAGTTTGCCACCGATCATCCCTCCAATTGGGCCACCAACCATCGTACCTAGGGCCTTTCCGGCAATTGGGAGGGCTTTTTTAGCAACGGTCTTGAGCGCGCCGCCCACCATTTTGCCAATTGGAGAACGGGCAAAGGTGCGTACTGCGCCACCTACTTTTTTAAACATTTTGCCCAAGAACCGATCCAATTCCATTTCGTTGGAGATCGAAAGCAACTCGTGGGTGAGCTCCATCACTTCATTTTCGCTGAGCCCGCCTTCCATTTCCATCAATTCATAATTCCCTTCAAACAAGGATTCGAATTCATTGCCAAAGGTCTCGTACTCGTAGTTTTCAAACTCATAATTCTCGCCTTCGTACTGTTCGAAGTTTTCCAGTTCCAGGCCTATTTGGTTCAATACATTGCTCATGATTGCATTAAATTTTAGGTTGAGTGATAAGGATTAATCAAGATAAATGACGATGGTGTTGTTCCGCCGTTCCCAGCGTCCGCCCGTTGGGACTTCTGTAAAATCAGCTCCATCATTCGTGTCGTTGTTGCGGTACACCAAACCCGGTGCGTAGGTCTGAGCGGTGTCATAAATGCTGCGCCGAATGATTTGTCGGGCGGGTACACGGGGGTAACGCCGCTGGTACATATTGGCTCGCCGGGCAGTGTTGTAGGCGAAGCGATTGTAGGCACGGTTGAGTTCGTATTCGGCTTGCTCCTGGGATAGACCGCCCAATTCCAGATTGAAAACGTTCTTTGCTGCACTAGACAACCAGTTGCCGGCTTTTTGGCCTGCCCAGCCACCGAGGGCTCCACCTGCTTTGGTGCCCAGGGCATTCCCGGCCCAATTGCCTACTTTACCGCCCACGCTTCCACCAACCCGCTGGCCCAGCGCTGAGCCTAGTCGGCCACCCACTGCTCCGCCCGCTTTTCCACCAAGGTTGCGCCCCATTTGGGGTAAGGTTTTTTGGCCAAGGTTGACCAGGAAGCGCCCTACGCCTTGACCCACTGGCGAACGCACCAATGAGCTCGCGGCTCCTGCTGCTTTGCTAAGTAAGCCTCCAATGAAGTGATTGAGTTCATCTTCACTTTGCAAGCTGAGTAATTCTTGTAAGAGTTCGTCTTCCTGATTGAGTCCGCCGTATTCTTGAAGCGACTCCCATTCGTAATTGGTTTCCATGCCCAACTCGGGCATCAGTTCCTGCCCGAACTCATAGGCTTCGTTGGCAAAACTGCTTTCTCCTACATATTCCTGTTGGTTGCCCATCTCGAATTCCTGTAGGGTACGATCAATATCGTGCATGGCATACTAGGTTTTAGTGAAAGAATAATTTTCGGGTACTAAAAGAGAAAAAGCGTGCCAAAAATGCAACACATTGAAATTCAACAAAAAAGAAAAGTGCCTGCCGAAATGGATTTCGGCAGGCACTTTTTTGCAAGGGAAATGGCGAAACGAATTTCGCTAGACAACTACTGCTTCACAAATTTCTCCACGCCAACAATCCTTCCTTTCTCAATAACCTGCAACAAGTACATCCCACCCGGCAAGTTTTCAGCCTGCACGGTTTGCAGTATATCGCCAGTTTGGGTCTGTTTTTCCAGCACCAAACGACCGGCAAGATCCGTCACGCGGAGGCTCATCCCTGTGGTCGCAGATTGGGGTAATTCCACATTGAAGTTGCCTGAATTGGGATTCGGATAAACAGACAGCTGTATTTTATTCCTTACTTCACCCAGCCCGGAAACAATATTGGTCTTACAAAGTGCTTCAATCTCACATTCATTCAATACTCGATTGTACACCCGCACATCGTCCATAGCTCCATTGTACCACATCGGATTTGCCCCTACACTTGCTGTACCTATTGTAAATTGAGGGCCATTACTCAGCAGTGCAATACTTGGTGTAGTTAATCCTGGTTGGCTCCCCCTCAGGATACCATCTACATAAATTTTCCATTCTCCATTTCCAGCAGTTCCAACCAAACAATGCCATTGCCCATCATTGACTTTTATTGAAGAATTTGAAGTTGCGGTATAATAAGCAGAAGCATCAACACGTCCGCTAAAAGTAGCCAAACCAATATTGCTGTTGGTCACATCCCCAATAGACAATAAGTAACCTTTGGGTTGGCCTCCATTGAGATACTGTCCAGCAACCCACATTCCTTTGGTTTTTTCAGTGGTTTTGACCCATGCACAAACCGCTACTGCATCGGTCACCCCTCGATTGCTGTTCCCACAATCAATCCAGGAATTCGTTCCGTTGAAGCTAAAAGCACTTGGGAGACCACTGATTGCTGTTGCCTGTATGACGTTCGTTGCTGTTCCATGAAGCAAATTTGGGCTAACATCATTGGCATTGCCATTAAAAGGGAAATAGCCGCTAAGGTTTAAAGCGAGGTTAGGTTTACAAGGATCACATTTTACGGTTACGGTAAAACTACAAGTTGCGGTATTGCCACCCATATCCGTGGCAGTATAAGTCACAGTAGAGATGCCTTGCATGAAGCTGGTTCCACTCACATCCGTAACTCCGGAACCCGTGGTCGCACCTGTAATTGCATACGTCACGTTGACCATAGGGCAATTGTCCGCAACCGTAGGTGCAAGTCCTTTCACAATGGCCTTACACTGAGCAGGCGCTGGTGTCAAAGTTCCGATAACCGAGCTACTCAGTGGGCAAATAATTTTAGGCGCTTCGGTGTCCATTACCGTAATGGTAAAAGCACATTGTCTGCTCATATTGCCACATTTGTCTTTGGCAACATAAACAAATGTGTTGATGCCCTTGGGCATTGTTGTTGATGCAGTAAAAGGTTTGACTACCCCCGCAGGGTCAGTATAGGTCAGCGTGACGCTTGGATTAGGATCACAATTGTCGGTAGCGATGATGTTCCAAGGTGCCACCAGGGTGTGATAACATTGTCCAGGATCTGTTCCAACGGTTTGATTTTGTGGACAATTGGTAATCGAGGGTGGAATATTGTCTACAATGGTTATGGTTTGGCAAGTAGTGGTGGAACATCCCCCTCCAGTTACGGTCAGACAAACATTAAAAGTGCCACACTTGCTGAATTGATGGACTGGGTTTTGCTGAGCAGAGGTGTTGTTTGCTCCGCTTGAGGGGTCGTTAAAATTCCAGGAATAGGTAAGCGTACTAGACCCGGTATTGTTAAACTGAAAATCGAAACAACCTCCATTAGATAAAGTTGCCAGGGTAAAAGTTGCGTCAATGAACGGAGTTTTTAATAAAGTCCCATTTAATCCGCTACAGTAAACCGTAGTTGAAGAGGGGACCGACAATCGGAATAACCTTGAAAAACTACCCAGTCCCGTTGTTTCTAAACCCCAAGAATTAAAACCAGTAGTTATATTGAGTGGTTTATAAATCACCCCTTGGGTATTTGTGACAGGATTTCCGCCAACGGCGTAAGCTCCTCCTGATGAATTAAATTTAACATCAGTCAAAAAACTCCCCACCGGTAATTGAGTGGATGTCCAATTAAGACCTGCATCTTCGGTTTTTAGAATAACCCCTGTAGCAGTGCTTGGATCGCCCCCCACCGCAAATCCTCTTAATGCACTAGTAAAATAAATACCGTGTAAATTATTTGAGACCAAGGTAGCTTGAGTTGCTGTCCAAATACCCCCACTATTTACCGTTTTCAAAATTCTTCCATCAAAATCAGTCGCATAACCAACAGTAGGGCTGGTAAAAAAGATGCCATAAATAGCTCGTCCTGTAGCGCCTGCGGCAAAAGTTTGCGCAGGGGATATATCCGTCCAGGTAGTTCCTCCATTCGTAGTTTTAAGGATCTGTGAATACGTTCCAGCAACACCTCCCCCAATGTATCCATTACCGACGGCATCAAACCAAACGACCCTAAAATCGGTGGTAGTTGCCGCAGCAGGAACAGTAGTTGGAGACACCCAATTGAGTCCGCCGTTTGTGGTTATTCTAATGGTACCTGTACTGCCCACTGCAACACCATGTGAGGCATCCGTAAAGAAAATAGAATACAAAGTGCTAGTCGTGCCACTTATTTGAGATTGCCAGGTTTTTCCACAATCAAGCGTTTTGCTTATCGCTCCATTGGCCCCGCTGATATAGCCCGTTTGATCGTCCACAAAGTGAATTCCAAGAATAGCCCCCGCAATCGGAGGATTTGGCGGTGACAATTGGGTCCAAGTTTGGGCATTCGACTGTACAGCAAAACTCAGACAAAAGAAAAGCAGCAGTTTGATTTTATGCTCAACATAGGGTAAACCTGTAGTTCCAAGCAACGGGGTAAGTAAATTGATCATAATCGTAAGAGATTTTTAGGTTTAAAGTGGCACTTACACAATTACAGTGTTGGTGGATAAGTGATCAAACCGTTCCGATTTTAAATTGATTGATGGGAATAGCGTACCACTATAGCAATGAATCAACTCCACCGCTACCTGGTTTATCCAAATTGAAAAATGTAAATCATCAAAGCAGTATCCAAGCAGAATTAGCTCAAAACAAGAGATCGTTGTACATCAAAGGAAGCAACTAGAAGTGAAGAGAAGGTTCTATTTGCTTTTGGGTATTAAAGGAATAGGCATCCCTAAATTAGGCATTATTTTATTCATTTTCAAGTGATAATTATAAATATTTTTTTCTTATATTTTTTTTCAAAAGCTCATCTGGGGTGCATATTGCACTTAAGTGAAAAAGTGGAGGTAGCTTGGGATATTTTCCATTAAAGATTTTTTTTCAACAGTTTTTTTTACAAAGGAAGACTAAACACTCTTGCCTTAATCTCATTATTTCAATATCTTACAGCACAATTTAACGCATATGCCTGCATTTGCCGAAGCAAAAAAAACATGGACTGTTGCTGAATATTTGACCTATGAGCAACAACAGGGAGAAAGGTATGAATATCGTAATGGAAATATTATTCTGATGGCCGGAGGCAGCATCAACCACAACCGCATTGCCCAAAATTTGAGCAAATACCTGGACAATGCATTAGAGGATAAACCTGAATTCCAAGTATTTGGCAGTGATCAAAAAATTTACCTACCAAAATTTAACTTCTACGTATATGCAGATGCCCTAGTGGTCGCTGAAACGCCATTGCTTGCAAAAGAAGAAGCTCAGGCCATCACCAACCCTATTCTGATTGTCGAAATTTTATCTAAAACAACAGAACAATACGACCGAAAGCAGAAGTTCTTGGAATATCGGAGTTTACCTTCTTTCAAAGAATATGTGCTGGTGAGGCAAGACAAACCTGAAGTGCTTACTTTTTACAAGGTCAAAAGCAACTTGTGGCAAGAAGAGGAGTTTGCTGGGTTGGAGGGGGTTGTTCCATTAAGATCATTGGGGATTGAGCTGAGGTTGGGGGATGTATATCGTAGGGTGGAGTTTTAATAAAGATCGCTGACTGGCTATTTATTCTACCAATCAGCGACCTATGTACAATTTTTACTCCTTCACTACCACCACCGTCGGGTTCAGCGGATACCTCCCAAACTTATCCCCATACACCGCCAAGCCACCCGGCATTGATTCAGGCACTTCTAAACGCAC
>JAIYAV010000410.1 GCA_027488855.1 Saprospiraceae bacterium | reverse complement strand
TCCTGCCCTGCGAGATCGCGCCGATGACGTGTATTTGCTTTTCCGCAAATTCGCTGCTGACTTTGCCGAACGGCACCGCTCCGCCACGATCCAACTGGATGAGCGGGCGCAGTTGTTGATCAAAAGTTACACATGGCCGGGCAATGTACGCGAGTTGAAAAACGTAGCGGAACGGGTTTCGGTTTTGTCTGAAGAACGAGTCATTACCGCCGAAGCGCTGCTGGAAATTGAACCCAGGATTGCTACGCGCAATTTGCCTGTTTTGGTGGGCAATGGCAGCGAAGCGCAGGGTAATTTGCAGGAACGGGATATTTTGTACAAGTTCCTCTTCGAGATGAAGCAAGACTTGAATGATTTGAAGTCGCTGGTTTTTGAACTCATCAAGAGCAACGACTTGCGGGTGCCCGATCTGCGGCCTTTCCGCTCTTTGGATCCCCCCCGCAGCATCATTCCTTCGCCCGAGCCCCGCTACAATTATACCCCGCCCAAAGAGCCGATTCCCTTGCACAATGGGCTGGATGATTTGGACGAGGATTACGAAGACGACCTGAATCCCCAAGTCATCATCCCGCAGCATTTACCCGAGCACAAAGGGGCGACCCAAGGTGCCTTTGGCAGCGTGGAAATCCTGGATGACAATTATCGCATCGAAGACCACGAAAAAAACCTCATCCAGAAGGCCCTGCGCAAATACAAGGGCCGGAGGAAAGAAGCGGCCAAAGAACTCGGCATTTCGGAACGAACCTTGTACCGCAAGATCAAACAGTACGATCTATGAATGTAAAGCCATCTCTGTCGTTTGTACGTTGTAGTATAAAATTGTTGAGCATTATTTCACTGTATTTGCTCAGCGCGTGCAGCATCAAGATGAACCCAGCCGACACGGGGGAGTTAAAAACCTACTACGTCCCGCAGTTTCTGAACAATGCTGACAACTCCCTGCCCAACCTGCCCATTCAGTTGACGGAAGCGCTCAAGGATAAGGTGCGCTTGCAATCCACCCTTAAATACACCGACGAGGATCCAGACATTGAGCTGCGGGGTACCCTGGTCGATTTTCGCATCACTTCTGAAGCACCCAGGGTAGGGGAGACCACCGCGATCAACCGTTTGACCATCACCCTGGCCATCGAATATTTCAACAACCGAACTCAAAAAGAGGTCTGGAAGCGCAATTTTTCCTTCTTTTACAACTATGCATCCGATCAGGATTTTTCTACCGTGCAGGAAACAGCGATTCGCACGATTAGCAACCAGTTGATGGAGGATATTTTTAATGCGGCGTTTTCGGATTGGTAGAGGGTAGACCTTAGTGCTTGTGCTTGGCTTACGCTCCGCTTTTACAAGTCTCCCGCTGCCGGCAAGTGTGTTGCTGGTACGGGTCAGACACTGCACCAGCGTTGTGCTTGGGGTATTAAGGGGAAGACTTGGTCGAGCGTGGTATCTATCTACGTAAAACCCTAAAACGGAATTCAACTTTTTGACGTATATTTAGCGATTACCTAGCCAAAGTTGGACGAATGAGAAACGCTAAAATACTCATCAGCACTTTCATCATATTGATTTCTCTTTCATTAAGTTTGTCGGCTCAGCAAAAACAAGACCTCGCCTTCGCTGAAGCTGTAAAAAATGGAGCACTAGTAAACGAAGGTTTTAACCGAAGCATCAAGTACGTCAATGCATGGACAAAATATGCAGACCCTGGAACGGGACTAATTCCTCGGAACATAAAAGAATCCAAAGATTATTGGAATGCCTGGGATGCCGCTGCTGATAATTATCCTTATATGGTATTGACCTCATCTATTTTGATGCCTGAATATTTAAATTCCACGGCTTTGAACATGCTTGAAACGGAGCAAAACCTCACGTCAAGAATTGGAAAACTTCCGGATACTTATTCCTTTACCAAAAAAGGCTTCCTGAACGAAACGCCTGATTCAAGCCAGATCCTATTTGGTGCCGCAGAATACATGAAAGACGGATTGATTCCCCTAACCGAATGGCTCGGACAAAGCCCTTGGAGTGATCGCATGTTGGAGATGTTAAACGACTTGCCCAGGCTTACCAGAGTGGTAAAGGAAGTGAAAGATGGTAGATTTGGGAAAAGTGCAGTTGTTGAAGTCAATGGTGATTTGCTACAAGTCCTCACCCGCATGTATTGGTTTACGGGTAAACGTGAATACCTGGATTGGGCGGTAGAAATTGGCGATTATTATTTAAATGATGAACGATTGCCCACCAAGGCTATGGATCGGCTCCGCATTCGAGATCATGGCTGTGAGATTATTTCGGGCTTGTGCGAAGTGTATTTGGCCACTTATTATTCCATGCCCGAAAAAAGAAATCAATGGCAGAAACACATTCATCAGATGCTCGATCGCATTTTAGCAATCGGTCGCAATGCTGATGGCCTTTTTTATGATGAGGTAAACCCCATTACGGGTGAAATTCTCTCCGAGCGTTTGGCTGACAATTTTGGATACACCTTTAATGCCTACTATTTTGTAAACCAAATCGACTCAAAACCAGCGTACCAAGCAGCGTTGATCAAAGCCATGAGTGCGCTAAATGGAAAATACCGAAATCACAACTGGGAAGGAAATGCCGATGGCTATGCCGATGCCATTGAAGGTACGCTGAATTTATACAATAGAGTGCCAATTCCATCGGTAAAGGAATGGCTAGACAGCGAAATAAGGGTACTTTGGGCCTTTCAAAAACCGGAGGGGATCATTGAAGGTTGGCATGGAGACGGCAATTTTGCTCGAACTACTTTGATGTATTGTCTTTGGAAAACGCAGGGAATTGTTCCTGCTCCATGGGCCGAGCAGTTGAACATCGGCGCAGTTGATGACAATGGGAAGTTGAAAATTGCAATAACCTGTAAAACTGGATGGGAGGGACTACTCAAGTTTGATTTGCCCCGATACAAAGACTTGATGCACTACCCTACAGATTACCCAAGAATCAATCAGTTTCAGCAATGGTTTACTATTGATGCTTCCAAAAAGTATAAAGTCAAAACGGCAAACTTAAAACCCAAAACTGTGGCTGGGGCCGAGCTAATCAAAGGGTTGCCTGTAAAAGTAGCTCCAGGGGAGGCCGTGTATTTGACTGTATCCAAGGGTAAAGATTTGATTTTGGAGGGCAGACGGAAAAAAAATGGGCGCTGACAACTACACTGTGTATTGCCCAGGGCTAGCGTTCAAAATTTGAGATCAGGTCAATGATCACCTAAACACCTCCCTCAACTCCACCTCAATCCCCGTCACCGGATCTACCAATTTTTCATTTTGTTGAAAAGTAGCCGTTTGGCCGTTCGGAGTAGTGATGTGAATGATGTTTAGACCCGGTACAACGAACCAGGCCGATTGTACATTGGCAGTGAAATAAATATCCCGAGCCTTGCTCAACAAATCTTCGATGCCTTGGGAGTAAGACAAAATCTCGATGGTGACGATGGGCGCTTGCGTTACTTTGTGTTCCTCTTTCCACCAGTCGTAGGAAAGGTTGGGATAAATACAGAGATCGGGGCGAGCACGGCCAGGCAATTCCAGATCTAATTCAGGCAAAACATCAAATTTGTCTTCATAACGCAGCAATTCAGCAATCAGGCGACTCTGAATGCGGGCATGGTTTTTACCGGCCATCGGTTTTACTATTTCGTCTTCGTAATTGGGTACTACAATTTCAGTGATTTCTTCGCGGATGGTCATGTCTGATCTTTTAGTTGTACAAACATTCCTGTGCAAACAAAGTTAAGCAATTATAAAAGTATGGTCAAGTTTTTCCAAAAGTCATTTGCAACGAAAGGCAGCCAAGCCCAATCCTTCTTCCGACTGTTCTTAGCTGCCCTCCTTGCAAAAGTCTAATGGAGCTTGACCCTACCGAATCGCCTCATTCCCCCGCACCCCATTTCTAATCCTCACCGCATCCAGCACGTCATAAACAAAAATTTTGCCGTCGCCGATGTTGCCTTCGGAGGCATTGTTGAGGATGACGTCGATGCACTTTTCCAGGTTTTCATCGCTGACCACACAGATGATCAGGATTTTGGAGTGCAAAATCAGTGGAATCTCCGTTCCACGGTATACTTCGGCATACCCTTTTTGTAAGCCTGCACCTTTGACCGGCATTACGGTCATGCAGGGAATTTCCGCAGCTACCAGGCCAGCTTGTACGGCCTTGAGTTTGGAAGGTCTTATGATGGCTTCTACCTTTTTCATGTTGAAAATGTTGTGCTTAGGTTAATCAAAAGTGGTGTAAGCTTCCACGCCGTACTCGGCAGAGTCGATACCCGCCAATTCCACGTTCCGTTGTACCCGAATGCCGATCAGTTTGTCCAATACCTTGAACAAAACGAAGGCAGCGACAAAGGAAAAGGTGCCGATCACGGCCACTCCCTGAAATTGCACCCACAATCCAGTCCATTGCCCCGTGGTAAACAAGCCGTTTTTGAGGGAAAACAAACCCACCGCCAGTGTGCCAAAAGCGCCGTTGACTCCGTGCACCGCAACGGCTCCAACCGGATCGTCGATGTGCATGCGATCAATGGTGATCACCGCAATGTCGACCAGGATACCAGCCACCAAACCAATCAGCAGGGCAGCACCCGGAGTGACCACGTTACACCCAGCGGTGATGGCCACCAAACCAGCCAGAATGCCATTGATGACCATGGTGATGTCCACTGCTTTGTGGCGCAAACGCGTGTACACCATCGTGGAAATGCCACCCATCGCCGAAGCCAAAAAGGTGTTGACTGCCACAGTGCCAATCATTTCCCACTTGCCTACGGCGCCGAGGGTAGAGCCTGGATTGAAACCGAACCAGCCGAACCAGAGTACAAAGGCACCTACCGCAGCCAGGGTCAGGTTGTGCCCCGGAATTGGATTGATGGAACCATCCGCATTGTACTTGCCAATGCGTGGCCCCAGAGCAATAGCCCCCGCCAGCGCCGCGAACCCACCCAAAGTGTGCACGACAGCAGAACCCGCAAAATCGTTGAAACCTTGCAAAGCCAGCCAACCCTTGGGATTCCAGGCCCAATTGGCGGCCATGGGGTAAATCAGGGCACAAAAAACGGTCACAAACGCAGCGTAGGCCCACACCTTCATACGTTCGGCAATCGCCCCAGAGACGATTGAAATGGCAGCCACCGCAAAGCCCATTTGGATGAACCAAAAGAGGGTGTTTGAAACGGTCAGGCCCAGCCCCAGATCGTAATCCAGAATGCCCAGGCCAAAGGCAAACCAACCGTTGGAGCGACCATAAGCAATGGCAAATCCAACGCCGTAAAAAGCAATACCGCCGAAAATGACATCAATGATCACCTTGGCGATGATGCTGATGGAGTTTTTGGAGCGGACAAAACCCGCTTCCAATAAGGCGAAACCGCCCTCCATCTGAAAAATTAAGGCAGCACAAAGGGCTACCCATACAGAATCGATGGCGTGCACCAATTCTGCCTGGTTTTTCACTAATTCTTCCATAAAGTTGAGTTGAAAAGGATTGATAGGGGCAACGCGCAGTACGTATACCCTTGAATGAAGTGAGTAAAAAACCGGTGCAAAACAGTCTTATGCTTTAGTTGAAAAAAGACATGAAACGGTTCCGTTCACCGCTGTTGCGAAGATATAAGGTAACTTGATACCGTAATTATTTTGATGAATCATTAATTCGGATCCTTTTTTTTTCTTTTTACGTTGGCCACGCTTGTATTAAAGTATCAAATAAAAGGCTATTTTTATACGGAAAACCCATTGTTCCCTGACCACACTACTGGACATTATGCCCTTCGAGCAAAATATTCAGTAGCTTGGTTTTTTAAAGTTCCCCTGGAACGTTCATCCAGCTTTAAAACACCCTAAAATCAGAATATTTAAATCTCAAAAACACCACCCAATGGCAAAAACATCCTTGATCAGCATCCTTAAAAAGGCCTACCGCCTTGCCCAACTCAGCGAGCAACCCAACACGCCCGGAATAGACGAAATCGCCGAATGGACCACCCAACAGCGGAAAAACTGGTCGCGCCGCAACTTTTTGGAAACCTCCTTCCAAGCGGGGATCGCCATTGGTGGGACTAGCTTTTTGGGGGGCTATGCCATGGCTGGAACCAGACCATCCTTTGAAACTTCCGCGAAAGTAGTAATCGTTGGTGCAGGGATCGCAGGTTTACACGCGGGTCATTGTTTGAAAAAAGGAGGCTTCCCCAGCACCGGGATTCAAATTTACGAAGCCAGCAACCGCACTGGAGGCCGCATGTTTACCAGCAAACTTTTTGGCAATGACATGACCACCGAATTAGGCGGAGAATTCACCGATAGTGATCATTTGGACATTCTGAACCTGGCCAAACAATTCAACATTACCGTTCTGGACAAAGAATCGGATGATCAACTCATTGGCGATGCCTTTTTCTTTAATGGCAAACACTATACCCTGAATGATGTAATCGCCGCGTTCCAGAGTTGCCGCAAAAAAATAGCCGCCGATGCCAAATCCCTCGGCAAAAACTACGACACGCCACAATGTGAAAGTTTGGACCGTACCACCCTTAAAGCTTACCTCGATAGCCTGCAAGCCGATGCCTGGTTCAAAAAAATGCTCGAAGTAGCTTACGTTGGTGAATATGGCCGATCCACCGAAGAACAATCAGCCCTGAACCTGATTGACATGATTGGCACCAAAAAGAAAGGCTTTAAAATATTTGGGGACAGTGATGAGCGGTACAAACTCCTGGGAGGCAACCAGCAAATTTGTGATCGACTGGCCGATGGTTTAAAGGAAAACATCCAATTGGGACACAACCTGGTGGCGGTAAAAAACAAAGGCCAGGGTTTTGTACTTTCCTTCGCTGCGGGTGGTTCGACCAAAGAGGTAGAAGCGGATTACGTTATCATGACCATTCCTTACACGGTTTTGCGCAATGTAGAGGGCATCGATACCTTGACGGGCATCACGCCACAAAAACTCAAATGTATCCAGGAGCTGGGCTATGGCCTGAACGGTAAAATGTTCCTGGGCTTGAACAACCGCCCCTGGCGCGCGCTACAACCCGCCTATCAAGGATACATTTACACCGAGAACATCCACACGGGTTGGGATAGTTACCACTTGCAAAACCAAAATCAAGGGCCTTCGGTATTTACCATCTTTTTGGGCGATATGGCTGGCGCCACAGTTGCACCCCAAAAGGCGGCGAGTTTTGTGCCTGAATTGACCAAGGCTTTCCCCGGCTTTCAATCGGCCTTTTTGCCTAGTCAAACTGCGGCGATGAACTGGACCACCAATCCATTTCAAAAAGGAAGTTATGCCTGTTACAAACCAGGGCAATGGACTGATGTCTCTGGCCAGGAAGGCTTACCCATTGGCAATATGCTCTTTGCGGGGGAACATTGTAGCGTTGAATTCCAAGGCTACATGAATGGGGCAGCGGAGACGGGGAGATTGGCTGCGACGCAGATTTTGACCAAGGTGAAGAAATAAAAAGTGTGTTCGGGGATTCCCGATAGCAACGAGTGGAAAGAAATTACAATGATCATTGCCTCGCGGCTTGATTTAATTCAACCAAAGCGGCAGGATGGCAAAACGGATGAAACGGACTAAACGGACGAGAACGGATTTTAATCCCGCCTGCGGCGTGATGGGGTAGAATTAGCTGTTTTTAATTGAACCATCTAAGACATCTAAGGGACATCTTAGAAGGATAATGACCCTGAGGTGCCCCTTAGATGTCTTAGATGGTGAAAAAACGAGCGGCGGAGCCGCTTACTGCGTATGCTCAAAGCTAGCGGCGGAGAACGAGCCGAAGGCGAGTCAATGTCCGTTCCAATCCGTTTAGTCCGTTTCATCCGTTTTGCCATCCTGCCGCTTTTAGCAAAGTGAGGCGAAGCCTCAAAATGTTTCAAAATTCACGGTAAATAGCCCAACACCATGCAAAAAATCACCCTTGCCTTTACCTCCTTTCTCCTTTTATTGCTTGGCTGTAATGGCCCCGAACCCATTAAACAGCCGCTATATCATCAAGCTGCCGAATTCGAGCCCAGCGAAGCCATCTGGCTCCTCTGGTCCAACTACGACCACCGCGCAGACATGCCCAACGAACAAGCCACCCTAGACATCATCTCCGCCCTGGTGCCCCACGTCAAAGTCAAACTCATTGTCGCCAACGATTCTTTGTACCAGCATGCCCGCAGCAAAATCCGTCCCGATTGGTTGGAAAAACAACAGGTGAGTATTTTTAAAATGCCGTACCAGGAATTTTGGGCCAGAGACATGGGGCCATCCTTTGTACTGGATCGGCAAGGGAAACTGGCCATGACCGACTTCAACTTCAATGCCTGGGGCATCGGTAGTTTGCAAGATTCGTTGGTAAAAACCGATGAGTCCCTGGATGAACGGGTGGCGAAAATGATGAAACTGCCCGTCGTTTCATCCACGCTGATCACCGAAGGGGGCAACCACGAAGTAAATGGCCGTGGTACCTTGATGTTGACCGAAAAAGTAGCGCGGGGCCGTAACCCTAAGCTGAGTTTGGCCCAAATCGAAAAGGAATACCAACGCCTGCTGGGTGTCCGAAAAATCATCTGGCTCAAAGAGGGGCTGTACGAAGACGATTACACCCAGCGCAGTCCTTTACCAGGGCCCAATGGTGAAAAATTGTATACCCTGCTCACCACCAATGGGCATATTGACGAGATGGCGCGTTTTGTGGATGCCCATACTGTATTGCTTGCCGAAGTGGATCCCAGTGAGCTGGACGAACCCATCGGACGCGAAAACCAGCGCCGTTTGACCCAAAACCTGCGAATTTTACAAGCGGCCAGAGATCAGGATGGAAAAGCCTTCAAAATCATCCGAATGCCTTTGCCCAAACTCATCGTAGATACCCTGTACCCCGGTGACGGGACTTATGATTTGATCAGCAGCAGCGATTTTGAAAACGGACACCAATTCCCAAAAGGCAAGCCAGTGCTAGGTATCGCTGCGGCCAGCTACCTCAATTTCCTGATCGCCAATGGCTGTGTTTTGGTGCCTGCTTATTACCGTCCAGGGGCTGATGCTGAAGTAAAAAAACGCGATGAAGCGGCACAAGCCATCTTGCGGTCGGTTTTTCCTCAGAAAAAAATTATTCCAATTGACGCCCTGGCTGTAAATTTCGGCGGTGGAGGCATACATTGCATCACCATCAACGAACCTAAGGGACAGAAATAGAATAAAGTTACAATCTGCCCGGCTCTTTTTTGATTTTGCTACGTTACTCCTCAGTTGCGTAGACCTGCTATGCGCTTTCGTCGTGCCTTGCCAAATCAAAAAATAGCCAAGGCAACTTCGTAACTTTATTTCATTTCTGTCCCTAAATCGCAACAATGAAAACCTACAATCGCCAACTCATCTTTGCCGCAGCCTGTGCCGGACTTTTCCTTTTTGGAGTGGGAGTCATCACTTTTGGCTCCATTGCGCCTGATTTAAAAGCCAAATTTTCGCTCGATGAGTTGGAGATCGGTGGATTGTTCTCGATGTTTCCACTGGGGATTCTGGTGGGATCTTTGAGTTTTGGCCCCATTACTGATCGGTCTGGCTATCGGCTCTTGTTGGGTGCCTGTAGCGCCATGTTGGCGCTGGGTTTTGCAGGCATTGGCTTAGCTACCGCGCTTTGGATGGTGCAGGTCAGCATTGTCCTGATTGGCATCGGTGGTGGTGCCATCAATGGGGCAACGAGTGCCCTGGTGGCCGACATCAGTACTGAAAATAAGGGGGCTAGTCTAGCCTTGTTTGGGTCTTTTTTTGGGTTGGGTGCCCTGGCGATGCCCTTTGTACTGGGCTTATTGAAGGGGATAGTCCCTTTTGAAACGATTGTGCTGATGATCGCCGGGTTTACTTTTTTGCTTACGCTTGTTTATCTGGCCCTGCAATTCCCTGAAGCCAAACATTCCGAAGGCGTTTCAATGACCCATGTAGGCCAAATGCTCAAAAATCCGGTTTTGCTGCTGATTGGTTTTTTCCTTTTTTGGCAAAATTGCTGCGAAGCCTTGATCAACAATTGGACGACCACATATCTGTTGGAAAAACAGCAACTGGATGGGAGTTGGACCTTGTATGCCCTGTCCTCTTACGTTGCCGGACTTAGCCTCATGCGGATTTTGACGGGGAGTGTTTTGAAAAAAATCCCGGCCCCCAAGATTCTCCAAATCAGCATGGTCTTTTTGGTACTGGGAGCCATTATTCTGGGCTGGATGTCGGGTTTGGCTTGGATATTTGTTGGTTTAATCTTGCTTGGTTTTGGTTTGGCACTAGGGTTTCCGGTCATGTTTGGGCTCAGTAGTACCTTGTATCCCAAAATGAGTGGCACTGCGATTGGAATCATTTTGGTGCTCTCCTTATTCGGCAATTTGTTGACCAACTACATCATGGGCTTTATGGCAAAATCCTGGGGCATCGGCGTTTTTTCACTGGCCTTGCTGAGTGTAGCGGTGGCACAGGCCATTTTTTGCCTGGTTGTTTTAAAGAAAGTCAATTAAAATTCAAAAGCCTTTGCCATTTTGAGCCAATACTAGTTTAATTCCAGTTTTTGAATCCTTAACTTGTGCATTGATTTTTGATTTTACCCAATTAAGTGCTTGGGCCAGGCTTTTGGCGCGAGTACATAAACTGCTAAGTGCATGAACCGATTGCTCTCCCATGCCGGAAGGGATTTCCCAGCCTCCATTGTTGTCTTTTTGGTCGCTTTACCACTCTGTTTAGGTGTTGCATTGGCTTCGGGAGCGCCGCTATTGAGCGGAGTGATAGGTGGAATCGTTGGTGGAATCGTCATCGGAGCTTTGAGCGGTTCAAGCCTCAGCGTGAGTGGCCCAGCCGCAGGATTAACCGCCATTGTTGCCGGGGCTTTAGGTGAATTGCCTTCCTACGAGGTGTTTTTACTAAGTGTGATCATTGCTGGAGTGCTACAAATCATCCTCGGGTACATCAAAGCAGGCATCATTGGCGACTATATCCCCAATGCAGTGATTAAAGGGATGTTGGCTGCCATCGGGCTGATTTTGATCCTCAAACAATTGCCCCACTTGGTAGGTTATGATGCTGACCCTGAAGGGGATGAGTCTTTTTTTTAAATCGATGGAGAGAATACTTTTTCAGAAATTTTACTTTCTCTGAATCACTTTGCACCAGCCGCAATCATCATTGGATTCGTTTCGCTCTTGATTTTGGTGATTTATGAGTTGAAATTTCTTAAACAAAACCGCATTTTTCAGTTGATCCCCGGGCCGCTGATCGTGGTTTTGGTGGGCGCTTTGCTCAATGCTTATCTACAAAGTCAAGGCTCCCGATTGTACCTGGATGGGGATCATCTGGTTGCACTTCCACTGACGGCCAATCCAGTTGAATTTTTTAATCAGCTCAACCGCCCCGATTGGAGCGGAATTGGCAATCCACAGGTTTGGATTACTGGAGGCACCCTGGCCATTGTAGCCAGTTTGGAAACCCTGCTTAGTTTGGAAGCCATCGATAAATTGGACCCTGAAAAAGGTTTTTCTCCCACGAATCGGGAATTAAAAGCTCAGGGTGTAGGAAATATTGTTTCTGGATTATTGGGCGGCTTACCCCTTACTTCAGTGATTGTGCGCAGCAGTGCCAATGTCGGTGCTGGCGCGAAAAGTAAGTTGTCGACCATTCTGCACGGCGTTTTGCTCCTGGCAGCAGTGTTGTTCATTCCGGGGGTACTCAACCTGATTCCCAAGGCAGCTTTGGCGGCTATTTTGATCTTTACTGGCTACAAACTGGCCAAAATTTCCCTTTTTAAAGAATACTGGCAAAAGGGTTACAACCAGTTTTTGCCACTCATTATCACTGTCGTCGCCATTTTGTTTACCGACCTCTTGATCGGAATTTGTGTGGGCATGATAGTGGGTTTTTATTTCATTTTTCGCAGCAATTTCCACAAGTCCATCATCATCCACAAAGACGAGCACCGCTACCTGATCCGCTTTGCCAAGGAAGTTTCCTTTCTCAACAAAGGTTACCTGAAAACGGCGCTGGAAAACATTCCCGACGACCGGGCTGTACTGATTGATGCTTCAAAATCAACCTTCGTGGATCAGGATGTGGTAGAAGTGGTCAACGACTTTATCGTCAATTCGGAGTCGCGCAACATTCGCGTTTACATCAAGCGCAAGGCGGGAGAAACCAAAGAAATTTTTAACGATCCGCACAAGCGGGAAATGATCTAAGCATGAAAGCATACGAACGATTACTCTTGGAAAACAAAGCTTGGGCACAGGAAAAAGTCGAAGAAGATCCCGAATATTTCCAGCGTTTGGCTCAAATCCAAACCCCCGAATTTTTGTGGATCGGATGTAGCGATAGCCGCGTACCTGCCAATGAGATTACCGGGACCGAACCAGGCGAAATCTTTGTTCAACGCAACATCGCCAATATGGTCATTCACACCGATCTCAACCTCTTGAGTGTGTTGGAATATGCAGTGATGTACCTCAAGGTGAAGCACATCATCGTATGTGGACACTACGGTTGTGGGGGGGTAAAAGCAGCGATGAGCCACAACAATTTCGGCATCATCAACAAGTGGATTCGCAACATCAAGGACGTTTACCGCATTCACGAAGCGGAATTGACAGCCATAGAAAATGAAGAAGATCAGGTGAACCGCTTGATCGAACTCAATGTGGAAGAACAGGTGCTGAATTTGGCTAAAACTTCAATCATTCAAAAGGCCTGGAAAGAACGTGATGCTCCTTATCTACATGGTTGGGTGTATGGTCTGGACAATGGCCTGATCAAACCTTTGAAGGAGATGGCACCGGGGGCTAAGTTGGATCACATTTATGAGTATAATGATTTGTAAGCGAGAGATGAATGATGAGAGATGAATGATGCTACCGCAGAGGCTTAGACAAGGTCATTGTCAAAAATGCTGCGGTAGCATCTTTC
>JAIYAV010000222.1 GCA_027488855.1 Saprospiraceae bacterium | reverse complement strand
ATTTGATGTCATCCAACATGAGTTTCAGCACTCCACCCGGTTCCAGGGTCAGGGTAGCAGTACGGGTGCCCGGAGTGAAGGGCAAAACGATTGTGGTGTCCTGGGTAATTTCGATGAATTGTCCGTAAGGTTTCATCCGACCGATGGGAATGATGGGTATATCACGGGCTTCGCCATCGATGTATTGACCGGTTTGTAGGCCAAATTCCAGGCTCAGGCTATCTGTTTCAGTTGGTGCAGTGATCCATTGGGTGAGGTTGGCATGAACCGGGGCAATCCAGTTCGAATCTTGCAGGTTTTGGCCATTTTGTTTGAACTGGGTATGGATCAAAGTGGGGCTGCTGACCAGATTGGTTACTTTGACATTGAGCTGCACTTGGTCACCTGCAACCAAAAACCTGGGAGTGTATAATTGGGCTTGCAGCGGCTTGAAAGCAGCAATGTTTTTCAGGCCCAAACCCATTTCCCCATCCTGATCCACACCGATGGCAAAACTTTGCCAAGAGGTGATGTTGTCCGGGAATTTGACGCTGAATTGGGCTTTTCCTTCGGAGTCGGAAAGGAGATTGGGTTGCCAAAATGCGTAATCGCTGAAACGGGTGCGGATACCGTTGGTAGCTGGAGTGAATAGGTCGCTCGCTTCAAAGGAAGGTTTGATTTTTTCAGGCTTCGGCTTAGCCGGTTTGTCTGGCTTGGTTCGATTAGATGATTTTTTTTGGCTTATTGATTGATTGGAAATAGTAGATGTAGATGCATAACGCTTTACCACCTTTTGGATTTGCAAACCGGTGACAACAACCTCCGACAACAAATCAGTACTTTCCTGCAAAACAATATCACCTGACAAGGGAATCTCAGCTTGGCAAGTCTTAAATTCACGGGTTTGATACCCAGTATAGCTGATTATGATTTGGCTGTTTGCAAAACCAGACATGTTCAACTGAAAATTCCCATCTATATCGCTGACGATCCCCTGCGTGGTGTGTTTGATAAGTATGTTAGTTCCTATCAATGGCTCTCGATTTTCATCTACAGTTCGCCCTCTCAACATTCCATCCACCCCGATCTGCAGACAAAAATCGTCAATTCCTCTTTGTTTGCCAGGCTGATCAATGCGAAACCCGCTGAGGTCATAGGCTTCCTGTACCGTCCGGTCAACCAAAGGAATGGTATAGGGGTCAAAAAAAATCGGCACCCGTTCCAGGCAAACATTTTTGTGATCAAATTGGGATGTTTGCGGCATTTTTAAACCAGTGATTTTTTGCTTGTCGATTGGAAAATCAAAAACCTGCTTGCGATAGAAACGCTGAATGTACTGGATGTTGCTTCCCGGGGTAAATGGACCAAGCAAGCCTGTATTGAACCGTTGGGAATAGGAATGCCCAAAATTGTCCCAAGCGTACTCGCCTCCAAGCTCGGTCATTTGCAACATACTATTGGCCAGCAATTGTTTTTCTGCATCTACCAAGGTATCTGGCATCGGGGAAAAGTCAATCTGCTGAGCTGCCGCCAATTTAAAATTAAGCGCGTCAACGATCAGGTTGAGTTTATGGCCCAGCTTCAGGTAAACACTATCCAATTGGTATATGCCTTCTTTGGTACGCACCCGAATCGTTTTGTAGCCGGGTGTAGTGCAAAAATGGTAATTGGCACTTCCGGCACTTCCGCCAAAATAAGTCAAGGTATCATTGAGGTAAACCAACATCACTGGCTGGACTTTCCCTTGTTTGACTACAAATGGAGCAAAAAAGGCATGTTCTTGGTTGAATCGGCTGGCTGTTTGGGGAATAGCTTCACTCAAAAAACCATTTTCCAGGAATCGATAGCGGTAAAAAGGGTCGGAAGACAGGGAGTCGAGTTTTGTGTAAAAGGTATAATCCAGGGGCTGTTTCCATTCCTTTTTTGATGGGACAACTTGGATGTCCCAATAACTATGGGGCAGTTCCTGATCCGTAGTTAAGGCCAAAGGGCTATGTGGCAAATCTTGGGCAAATTGTGCGTTGATTGCCCCGGCAGCGAGGTCTACTCCAGCAATTGGAGCACCCCGTTCATCCCGCACACTGAGCTGTAAATCCAGGTTTTGACCCGGATATATTCTTTCAGGAGCAATCCACTCGATTTGGATTTGTTGTTTTTGATAGGGAATCAGCCGTTTCCTGACCTCGTGCTTGGAGCCCCACCAATATTGGTATTGCAGGTACAAATCCTGAGGTTTTTTGTCCTGTTGAGTCCAACGAAATGCGGTATCTTTTGTCCAACCCTGCTGGATCAATCCATCTTTGTCGGTTATTTGGTACCAAACGGAGATGCCATGAGGATTGTGGAGATTTATGGATTGTTTGTTTTTCAAATTCTGCGTCGTCCAAAGCAATTGATCGGCGACTGCATTTGGTAAGTCATTTTGAAGGTTCAGGTATGTTTCAGGTTTTTCAAAACCGGCGCTATAGGCTTGCACATCAGGATTAATCGGCAGGCTAAGGGTATCACTACCTGCATGCAACAATTGCCGACCCCAATTGTACTCTGCCCACAATTGATAGGGCTGGCCGTAAGCATGCGCACGGAGTTTTGAGTTTTCGGTGCGAAGGTCAATCGCTTCTGAGTTATACCCAAAAGTGATTTCCTTGGTTTGAAGTGCTTCGCCTGGCCGTACAAAACTTGCCTGTATTTTAATCAAATATGTTAAAGCAGGAATTCTTTGGGTTGGGATTTCGAGTTCAAGTTCTCCTGTTTCCCCTAGTTTGGATTGGTAACTCCAAAACGGCATACCGTCAGGGATGTTTTCCCAATAGGAGAGCCCGTTTAGACTAACACCAACATCAGATACTTCCGTGTTGTATGGCGTTAGCGCAACCAGATTTAGTTTGATTTTTTCACCTGCATGAAATTTGTCTTTTTCGACGTAGAGGTTGTACTGTACTTCATTCAATTGATAATCCTCCAGGTGAAAAGTGTGACTCAGAGCTTGTTTGATGTTTTTGTCCAAAGCTTTGACCGACAAAGTATAGGTTTGATCCAAGGCTAAGGTATCGGCCAAAGGGAGTTCGAAGGAAAAAGTGCCCCGCTCAACCGAAACGAGTGTATCCCACCAAAGTTTGGCGGTTTTTAACTCCAGCAATAGTTTGCCCGCATAAGGCTTTCCATTGGGTTTTGCGGCATAGATTTTTGCTTTCAGGGTATCCAAATGTCGAAAAACCGGCTTGCAAAAAGCGATGTACCCTCGCAAGGCCAGAGCCGACTGTTCTCTGGATGGTGCAGCAACAGGCTTCGGTGGGCTTACTTTGGTAGCGCTTAATTGGTAATAAAAAGTATGCTCGTTCAAGGTCACGCTCAAAGTGCCACTGACTGGCATAAAATTGGGGTATTGAAAGAGGTGGAGACTTGCTTTAAATGGTAATGATACCCCATTTAAGGTCACTTTAGCAGATTTGATGGGCTCGCCTTGGACATCGATGATTTGTACCCCCAGATGCTGTCCAAATTCCATTGCTCTTACTGTAAAATTCCCTTTGGATTGCAACGAAACTTGGATTTCCTCCGCTTTATTCTGCACCAGCAAATGGTGCTGAATGGGCAGGCCATCAAAATTTGCCACAGGCAATGACTGCCCGAGCATGAAAGTATCCAAAGGTTTTCCCAGGAACAATTGTTTGGCCACCTGAGGGCTCAGGTTGTAATGCCATTCCTGGGCTTTTTGAGCAAATAAACCCAGGCTGTTGAATTGCAAAAGAATACCGAGTGCTAGATAGAGTTGTTTCATAAGCTGAGTGTTTCAGCATGAGATGCAACACTCACAATAATTACATAACAATAGTGACGCTTTTTAGTGCTTCTTCACAATCGGTGCCAATTTCTCCCCAATCAACTCAATCGACCGCAACAACTTACTTTGTGGCAAAGCCGCATTGTCCATCTGAAAAGTCAAACGTGAAATTCCGCCCAAGGCCTCGCTGTGGCGCAGGATTTTTTCCGCCACTTCCTCCGGGCTACCCACCAACAATGCGCCGTGGTGCCCCGTTTGTACTTCAAACTGGGGGCGGGTCACGGGTGGCCAGCCACGCTCTTTACCAATCCGCGTGAACACTTCAGCGTAACCAGGAAAAAACTCGTCGCGGGCCTCCTTGCTCGTTTCGCCAACGTAGCCCAGGGAGTGTAATCCCACCTTCAAGTCTTCGGGTTTAAAGCCAGCTTCGGCCCCGGCCTGCCGATACAGATCGATCAAGGGGCGAAAACGCCTAGTTTCACCACCAATGATGGCCACCATCAAAGGCAAACCCAAACCACCCGCACGAACAAAGGACTGCGGCGTACCTCCCACCCCCAACCAAATGGGCATTTTAGACTGTACCGGGCGGGGGTATATTTCTGCCTGATCGAGCGCTGGCCGGAATTTGCCTTTCCAGCTAACCACCTCATTGTCGCGGATGTGCAGCAACAGATTTAATTTTTCAGCAAAAAGGGCATCGTAATCCTGGAGGCTAAAACCAAAGAGCGGGTAAGCTTCGATGAAGGAGCCCCGGCCCGCTACAATCTCGGCACGACCTTTGGAAATGATGTCCAAACTAGAAAACTGTTGAAACACCCGCACCGGGTCGGCCGCGCTCAGTACCGTAACCGCACTGGTCAAACGAATGCGCTGGGTCATCGCCGCTGCGGCGGATAGGATGGTGATCGGCGCTGAGTCCAAAAACTCTTTGCGGTGGTGTTCACCGATGCCAAATATGTCGAGTCCAACCTGATCGGCGCGTTGCACGCGTTCCAGTAGGTCGGCCATGGCTTGCATGTTTTTGTTGGGGTCGCTGGCCGATCCGCTAAAGTGGGCGGCGGCAAAACTGTCAATGCCTATTTCCATGTGGTGGTGTCCTGGTTTGTGTAGAGATAAAATGAGATGAGGGCGGATTTGGTTGAAGGTTGCGATTAGAAAACCTGCTGCGCAGGTCGTTTTTTCAGCACCTAAGGAAGTATAGACACCAAAGGAACACCTTAGATTGTTTCTAAATCCGCAAAGCCATCATCAAATAAAACCGAATCATCGTTTTATCCACCCCATTCACGGCCGTAAAGTACTCCCCCGCTTTAAATGACGAGGTGGAAAATTGAAAATTCAGGTTGTGGTTGTAATAATAGTTGAGGTACCAATCGCCGCCGATGCCGATGAATTTATTGCTGGTATTGAGCCGATTCAAATTTTCAAGGGTGACTACACCGCTGGAGCGATCCTTTGATTCAAGGACATTTGCCATCACTCCGTGCACTCCGGTCGACACGAGTTTGCCTAGTTTCCAATCCAGATGCAAGGTTACAGCCTGCACGTTTGAGCCTTTGAACGCATCGATGTACCCAAAGCGGCGGTGTTCATTTTGCCACAACACATTGTAGGATTTCAGCTTATTGTCGGCAGTATTGTCGTCCCCACTGGCGCGGTAGTAGGCCAGGCTCGCGTTGAGTTTTCCATCCGAGGAGGTATAGCCTGCGCTCAATTCAGCGGCATAGGCATTGAGTGTTCCGGTGATGTTTTTGTTGAGGATGTCTTTGGCCGTACCGGTTTGCAGGATGAATTCGGCGGAATATTTGAAATTTCCCACTTGGCCAAAGGCGCGGACATCCGGCATAAATACCGAGGTGCGCCAGCCGCTGTTGTACTGGTCGATGATAAACGGCAGGTTGGCATCGAAATTCAGCGCCTTGGAGAAATTGAAGGTATTGAATGTAGCCAGAAAGATGGGGTGATTCCAGTCGAAGTTTGCGGCAGGCGGAGCGGGTTGGTAAAGCTGTACCCACATCAAATCGCTGGTCACTCGTTTCCTTTTGTAGCGCAGCCGGACACTTTCAAAACTCCGGCCTTTGATAAAATCATCATCGCCCACCAGGATTTCACTGCCATATTTGCCCAGCGACATGCGGCCAAAACGCAGGGAAATCCGACCATTGCGGTCCAGTTTTTTCAGGTCGACGTAGCCTTCGTACATGGTCAGGTTGGGATCCAGTGGGCCTAAACTACGGGTGTAAATGCCGTAGGATTGCAAGCTAAAAACCATGTCCACATTTTTGGGCAGGGAAAGTTTGGCCCCAAAATCGCCACGCAGGTAAAAATTGAGGTGGCCAGTGTCCACAGCCAAACCCGAACCCTTGTAATTCAGGGTGCCTTCGGGTAGAAAGAAAAAATTGACCTGTGGGGTGAATTGCAGCTTGTTGGAGGAAAGGATAGCCGGGGTCGTCGCCGCAGTGGTATCCTTCGGCAGGTATTGGATGACGCCATCTACGGGTAGGATGGAGTGTGCGGCTTGGTTGGGGTTTTGGGCGTGTAGGGGTATAGAGATTTGCAGTAGTCCGAGGGCTAGTAGGCAAATTTTCCAGGTTTCACTTGTAGCTTTTAGCAGGTTAGTGGGAAGCGCATGGCGCAGTGCGATCAACAGGAAAATAGGTTTCATGGTGCGTTGTGTTTGGTGCGATTAATGCTGCAAAGCTCAGGAATCGACACACCAAAAACATCCTCCAAAAGGAGGAGAAGCACAAAATACCGCAGAAGGGGGACTTATCTGAAATTCAATATTTTATCACTTCAACTGAATATCCCCACTGATCTTTTGCTGCGCCCCCACCGCTTTTTGCATGGCCTGCTCAAGTTTGGCCAATACTTTTGCGGAACTGCCCGCCAGATTGTTTTTTTGAGCAGGGTCACTGCGCAAATCGTACAATTGTGCACTGGGCAAAACCCCCAATTCGATGTTGACCTCTTTCAGCAGCGCAGCACCTTTGTAAGGAGGAATAAACGCATAGGCACCCGAGCGATAAGCCAATCTACCCGATGCTTCCAGCACCAACTCCCGGCGCCCCTTTTTGTTTTTTCCCAATAGTGCTGCCAATTGATCTTGACTATCCATAGCCGGCGTTTTGAGCTTCAACAAAGCAGCCAGGGAGGCGTACAAATCCAGTTGGCAAAACAGGGCATCCGATACTCCGGGGCGAACCCGCTCTGGCCAATGCACGATAAAAGGCACTTTGGCTCCACCCTCAAACAGGCTGTATTTCCCCCCACGCAAACCCCCAAAGGGATCGTGACCACCCACTTTTTCCACTGCATCATCATAGTAGCCGTCGTTCAACACGGGACCATTGTCGCTGGAGAAAATGATGAGCGTGTTTTCCAACAAACCCTTGTTTTGCAAGTGTTGAAGCATTTCGCCTACACACCAATCCAGCTCCAGTATGGCATCGCCGCGTGGCCCCATACCCGATTTGCCGACAAAGCGTGGGTGTGGCACCCGTGGCACATGGGGCTGGTGCAAAGCGAAATAGAGGAAAAAGGGCTGGGTGGCCCCGCTGCCAATGAAGTTCAGTGCTTTTTCTACAAACACATCGCCCATGGTTTCATCCTGCCAAAGGGCAGATTTGCCGCCGCGCATGAACCCAATGCGGGGAATGCCATTGTGGACACTCTGGTTGTGCCCGTGGTGCCATTTTTGTTTGGTCAGCAATTCGGGGTTGGTCAGTGCGGTGGGCTCTCCAGGGAAGTTTTTTTCATAACTCACTTGCAATGGATCACCTGCCGATAAGCCCAAAACCCGGCGGTTTTCGATGTAAACCGTGGGCACCCGATCCGTAGTAGCGGCCATGATGAAGCTGTAATCAAAACCCAGGTCGTTCGGATTTTGCTGAATGGGTTGGTTCCAATCGGTGCGGCCATCGCCCAAGCCCAAATGCCATTTGCCGACTACACCCGTGCGGTAACCCTGGGTTTTGAGGAGGTCAGCGACTGTTTTTTGAGCGGTATCCAGCAAGGCCGGGGCATCCCCGGTGAGGATTTTGGCGCGTGGATTGCGCCAGGGGTATTGCCCAGTCAAGAGGGCGTAGCGACTGGGTGTACAAGTCGCCGAAGTGGCGTAAGCATTGGTGAAACGCAAGCCGCCTTGGGCCAGTTTATCGATATTTGGGGTGGCCAACTTGCCTTTTCCGTAGGCGCTGACATCCCCGATGCCCAAATCATCGGCGTAAATGATGAGGATGTTGGGCTTGCTTTGGGCGAGTAGGTGACTGAAGCAGTACAGCAACAAACAAATGCCGAGCATAAGGGGCTTCATGGCAAAGAAAAGACGACAGGCTATTTTCATGGTTGATGGCGTTTTTGGAGCAGTTCAACAGGGTGGTCAAAACTAAGGGGATTTTTGGAAATGCTAAACCCTAGATTTTGGCTGTAGCAGCGAGCTGTAAAAAGTAAGCCAAGAATTTTTTAATACGACGACGGTACGACGACCGGACGTTTAGTGCTCCGTGCAGGGGGCAGGGCCGATCAGTTCTAGTTTCAAACCATTT
>JAIYAV010000201.1 GCA_027488855.1 Saprospiraceae bacterium | reverse complement strand
TCACTTTTCACTTTTCACTTTTCACTTTTCACTTTTCACTTTTCACTTTTCACTTTTCACTTTTCACTTTTCACTTACACGATTTCCATCAGCGTCCGAAACGCAACATACCGATCCCGATACCGCTCCATATGCTTGCGCTGAAATAGCGCAGCATCCTCCTGCTGGTAGCGCCGAAAAGTTTCCATATCTGGACTGTAATATTGAATGGCGTAAGTTACTCCGTCATCCTCATCGTCGTGCAAGAGGCGACAAATGCGGTGTTCGCTGAATTTGCCTGTGGCCATAATTTCAGGCACTTGTACGGTTTTCATCCAGGCCAGCCACTCCTCGTGGATGCTTCCTTCAATTTTTATGGTTTCGTTGTACAAAATCATGGTACTTTATTCGATTGACTACTTTTTGGGTAAATGGAAAAGCCATACCTTGAGCTGAGCTATATTTCCCCCAAAACCTGCAACAAGTAGCCTATTATGAAAAAGTTTTTTTTACTCCTGCTCGCTGGATCATTTTTTGTTCAGCTCAATGCACAAAGCGCGTATTACATCAATTTGCAAAATGAATTGAGTAGCAAATATACGCTTTCGGGAGGGTTTTGGTCGATCCCTGCAGATGAAAATCTAGCCCTCAGTAATTTTGGCGGATATGGCGGCACATTTGGTGCCAGCACAACCACCACTGGGCAAAGTTTCACCCGCTTGCGGCAAATGACCATTAGCTCCCCAGGCACGGAGCCCTGGAGCAGCGGCATCAGTTGTAGTAACACCCAGGCTATAACCAAAGGTTCAATTTGCTTGATGGTGATTTGGGTGCGTTCGACAGGCGCTGAAAAAGCCAAAGTCAATTTGTTTTTAGAGCGTGCCAACACTTACGAAAAGGAAATTTTCCTAACCACCGAGATCGGTAGTGAGTGGAAGCGGTTCATTGCACCGTTCGATGCCGATTTTGACTACGCAGCGCAACAACTCAATTTTGGCTTTCATACCGGGTACAAAGCGCAAAGCATCCAGATCGCTGGTGTTGCCTTGATCGATTTTAAAAACAAATACAGCATCGATCGTTTCCCCATCGAGTTGCACCAAAATTATGCTGGCGCCGAAGCTAACGCCGCCTGGCGCACTGAGGCCGATCAACGGATTGAACAAATCCGCAAGGCCAATTTGATGGTGAATGTAACGAAGGCAAACGGCGACCCGGTAGCAGGCGCGACCGTAAAAATGGAAATGCTGGAGCACGAATTCAAATTTGGTTCCGCCGTCACCGCCAACCGCATCGCCGGAAACAACCGACAAGACAATACCTATCAGCAAAAAATCTTCGATTTTGACGGCAAAGGTCATGGATTCAACGAAGTGGTTTTTGAAAACGACATGAAATGGGATGCCTGGGAAGAAAAATGGTTTGTCAGCAACACCGATGTGGCCAAAGCGACCAGCTGGTTGAACGATCGCGGGGTGGCAGTGCGTGGGCATAATTTGGTTTGGCCGGCCTGGCAATACCTACCCGATGACATGGAAAAGAACAAAACCAATCCGACTTTTTTGAAACAACGCATCAACAATCATTTGAGCACAATCCTGAACTACCCGGGAATCAAAGGAGTGGTCAAAGAATGGGACGTGCTCAATGAAATTACCTACAACGAAGAATTGGCCAAGGCCATGGCGGGCAGTCCAGGTTATGTTACTGGCCGGGAGATTTATGTGGATATCCTGAAAAAAGTGAAAGAAATAGACCCAAGTATCAAACTGTACCTCAACGACTACACCACCATCGACCAAGGCAATTTGCCGGGTAGCGTGGTGTACGAACGCACCAAACAATACCTCAAGGAAATTCAAAATGCGGGCATCAAAATTGATGGCATTGGTTTCCAGGGGCACATCAGTTCAGGCTTGGTTTCGATTTACGATGTCAAAACCACGCTGGATGATTTTTACACCACCTTCGGTGCCCGAGCCAAAATTACGGAGTACGATTATGGAATCTTGGTGGGAGATAGCCTCGCAGCTAGGTTCACTACCGATTTTTTGACCATGTGTTTTAGCCACCCTTCGGTAGATGGTTTCCTGAGCTGGGGCTTTTGGCAGGGTGCGCATTGGTTGAGCAATGGACCTTATTACCGCCTGGATTGGTCGATGCGCCCGGCGGGCAAGGCGGTTTCCGATTTGTTGTTCAACAAGTGGTGGACCAATACCAGCACCAGCACCAATGCCAGCGGGGTCGCACAGGTACGAGGTTTCAAAGGCAAATACCGGATTACGGTGAGCCTCAATGGCAAGGTGGGTTATGTGGATACTTTGAGTTTGACCGAAAACACCAATTTGGCGGTGAGCCTTCCGACCTCGGTTGGATTAAATGATCTGACGAAGGAGAAATTCAAGTTGCAAATTGCCAACCCTATAGAGCGAGGAGCTTTGGCGATCATTAGCTGTTCAGAAGCACCGCTTCATGTACAGCTTGTTGGCATGGATGGACGGATGATGTGGAAAGTAAATAAGCCCGGGCCAAAGTTCAATCTTGTTGCACCTGATACACCCGGGCTCTATTACTTGCAGGTACAATTGGCCAATGGCCAGTTATGGGGAGAAAAATTATTGGTACAGTAACTATATCTTATCAGGTAAACATGAGGCAGCACAAACACAAAATGCCGTCAAGGTCTAACTTTGTGAACTTTGTGCTGCCTTGGTGTCCTTTGTGCTAAAAATTGTCGCTTCGGCGGTATTTGATACCTTGAGACTTTGCTAACTTTTACAAAATCTCATTGAAATCATCGTGATCCTCTTTTTCTGCCAATTTATTGATGGTGGGCTGTAAAATCCAGACCCCAATCGGAAAAAACCAAACCAGGAAAAACTCAGCAATAAAATCACTAAAAGTGACCTTTCTTTGCAATTCAACCGTTTTGATGGTTTTGGCTACATGATAGATGCAGTAGAAAATGCAGAAGATGGAAAAGAAGTGAAAAGGGATCATCAGTGTGATCATCAGGGGATTAATAGCTGGTTCTGTTCCAGGTTCAAACGTTGAAATCTGACCAATTAGACTTAATGCGAACAGGGAAACAACTACCCAGTAAACGGCTGGGAAAAGCAAAAACACCTTAAATAGGTTAGGAGAAGTATTTATTTCAGCGGGTATTTTGTGCCGCAATCCAACCCCTACCGACCAATACCAGGTCCAATAAACAATCATACTGATGAATACAAATCCCATCAGGTATTTGATGGAGCCGAAAAAAATCGTAGGATCAGGTGCTCCTGCTTCTAGCTGGCTGAAAGTGGAAAATATTTGGTAAACCATATAGAGGTACACGAGGAAAGGCAATCCAAAAATCAGAATGAACAATTGCCAGTGTTTGGCTTTTAAAATGGTACTTATCATTGTTCTATGGTTTGAGGTGAATCGTAGTTTTGGAGTGAAAACAATGACAAGTTAAGGGAAATCCACATAAAATGCTGGTTCCAAAGAGCGGTAGGGATAACATTAAGGGAGTTATTCGACTAGTTGTTTATTTCTTCGCTACCACATCCTTCGCCGAATCGATGTACGGTTTCCAGTATTTACTCGCCGTGATGTTGTCCACAATCACACCGCGTGAAGTGGTGCTGTGTACAACTTTGATCCCTTGTTTATCATTGGAAACAACCAGAGAAACGTGAAAAATTGGCTCGGAGGCGCTTCGCCGGTAAAAGATCAAATCGCCGGGCTTTACCATAGAAACATCAATAGATTTGCCTTGCAGAGCCTGATCCCGGGAGCTGGCGGAGATTTTGATGCCATATTTGTTCATCACATAAGAAGTGAATCCAGAGCAGTCGAATCCAGTGCTGGGATTTTTACCCGCATATTGGTAAGTGGCACCCACCTGGGTTTGGGCGAAGGTCGTAATGTCTTTGCGCAGCAACATTTCTTTGGTAGAAACAGAGGGTGGAACGGGGCCATAATCGGTACCCGGTTTTTCAACTGGGGCCTTTGGCCGATCTGTCGTCAGATCGCGCAGCACATTGCAACGCACAGCCGACCATACCAAAAGCAGCAAAAACAACAAGCGTTTGGTCTTGAACATCCAGATTTGGAATTTGGTGGGTTGACGTGTGGCCATAAGGTTCTTTTTTTGTTTAGTACAGCTAAATACGGAAAAGTCTTAAGAAAGTTTCAACAACTAAAACAGTGGATGTACAAGAATTATTTTTGCCCAACTGCTAAGAGTATGTTTAAATTTCTGCTAGCAGAAATTTAAACATACTCTTAGCAGCAAACCATTGCTGCTTATTCCTTCATCGTTCCTGATCCTTCGTTTATTCAGACTTTAAACTCTCCGCTGGATTCTTCATCGCTGCTTTAATGCTCTGAAAACTCACCGTTAGCAGCGCAATGCTGATGGCCATTACCCCTGCAAGGAGAAAAACCCACCACTCGATGGCAACGTGATAAGCGAAATTATTCAGCCACTGCTTCATTCCCCACCAGGCGATTGGGCTGGCAACAACAATGGAAATGAGGATCAGCAGGATAAAATCTTTGGACAACAAGGCAATGATGCTCGTGATGCTGGCACCAAGTACCTTGCGCACCCCAATTTCTTTGGTGCGTTGCTCGGCAGTGAAGGTAGCCAGACCAAGTAGTCCCAAGCACGAAATCAGGATGGCAATTGCCGAGGCCGTATTGACCAATTGAGCTGTTTTTTGTTCTCTTGAATACAGTTTTTGAATCACATCATCCAGGAAAGAGTAATTGAATACCTCGTCGGGGTACACGGCTGTCCAGGCTTTTTTAATGTCAGCCAGAATGGGTTCAACATCCCTCATTTGTTTCCCTTTGGTGTTCAATTTTACAGCAATATCTTTGGCCATGAAATCTAAATAGGCGATAACCGTCGGTTTGATGCTTGCATGCAATGAGGTTTCATGAAAATTCTTGACAACGCCCACAATGGGATAGTTGCGCCCGTTGAGATTGAGCAACTTACCCAGTGCCTGATCCGCAGGGCTGAAGCCAAAACTTTTAGCCAGGCTTTCATTTACGACCAGTTCGCTCAAGGTATCACTTTGCCTCATGTTGCGGCCGGCGACCAATTGGAGTTGATAAAGCGGGAGGTAATTTTCGTCCCCTATTTTGATGGAAGCTTCTAGCTCCTTTATTTCATCCCCTTTGTAAATGAGCTTATTGAGCATATATCGATCATTTAGTGGGGCGCACCATTCCATCGCAACACGTTCAACTGCTGCTACTTGTTTGATTTTTTGCGCCAAGACAGTGCTTTTTTCGTCGTGAAGGGTGTTGATCGAAATCACAGCATCGGCCGAAAAGCCCAGATCCTTGTTGCGGATAAAACTGAGCTGACGCCCAACAATTAAGGTTGAAATGATAAACAGGAGTGAAACCGCGAATTGAAACACGATGAGCCCTTTGCGCAAATATCCCCGTTGTTGTCGCCGATTGTTGCCGGAACCTTTCAGCGCAACTGCAGGACGAAACGCGGATAAAACCAAAGCAGGGTAAAAGCCAGCTAAAAAAACGGTAATCGAACCGATCGACAAAATAGAGCCTAAAATATTGAGGTTGAAAAATGAAAAGTTCACTCCTGCTGGAATAAATGAACGAAAAGCAAATAAAATAGGCTTGGCCAACAGCATGGCAATCAACATAGACCCTATGGTCAAGATCAGGGTTTCGCTCATGAATTGCCCGATCAAATTGCTGCGATTGCTGCCCAGTGCCTTGCGCACTCCAACCTCCCTGGAGCGTCGTACTGATTGCGCCGTAGAGAGGTTGATGAAGTTGATCGCGGCAATGAGCAGGATAAATACTGCAATCCCAATCAAGCCATACAAAGTAGGCAGGTGGGCTTTGCGCGAAAAATTGTCCATGTAGGCCGCATTGAAATGCAGGTCGGACAATGGTTGTAAACCGGGTGCGAAGCGAAATTCGCCAGTACCCCGATCAGGGCCAAAATGCCGTTTACCAAAAGCAGCCAGCTCTGCCAATGCTTTGTCTTCAGTGCTGCCTTTGTTGAGTTTGACAAAAGTTTGGGAAGCAGACCAAATGTCATTCCATTCGTTGAGGTTGATTTCACGTTTTAGTGCACTAGCCCCAATGGTTGCCAAAGAGATGAAATCGGTAAAGGTAAAATCGCTGTTTTGTACCCAATCTTTTACAATTCCACTCACCGCTGTACGGATCGAATCGCGGTAAACTACCTCTTTACCCAGGATTTTTGCCAAGGGAAGATTCCCGAAATACAGCCGGGCTTGCTTTTCCGAAAGTACCACCTGATTGGGGGTGTTTAGTGCGGTTTTAGGGTTCCCAGCCAACCAGGTGTAGCTGAAAACTTCAAAATATTGTGGATCGGCGAGCACAATTCGAGCAGGCTCCTGATCCATGTCTCGCCCTTTAAACACTTTGTCTTCCTGTTTTCCTCCCGGGATAATCACCCCGGATTCCAAATTGTGAAAACTAGCTACAATTTCGAACCCTCGGGTCTCACTACGCAGCGCTGCCGGGATTGCCCGGGGGATAAAACCAATCGGCTCTTCATTGGCCGTATTATTGAATTTGACGGTGCCGACTACGCGATAGATTCGGTCAGCATCGGGGTGGAAAGTATCGTAGCTCAATTCAAAACTGGTGATCACGCCGATAACCAAACAAGCACTGATGCCCAGGGTAAGGCCAGTGAGGTTGATCAAGGAGCTGATTTTATTGCGGAGAATGTTTCGCCAGGCGATTTTGAAATAATTACTGATCATAGCGAGTCGGGTTGAAATAGTGGTTGGATAAGGGTTGGGCCTGCGTTTCAAAGCAAAGGGCTTCACAAAACTGAGCACTGCCCAGGCATATTGCTGGCGGGCGCTGCGTACACCAAATAGGTTGACCTGCCGCTGGAAGCGTTCGTACAAATCCCCCTGGATTTCTTCGAGTAGGTGTGGCGCACAAAACGACTCCAGCAGCCAGTCGGCCCAGCGGGGTGGGTGTGGAAGTTTTGCACTCATAGGTCGAAGGCAATTGAAGGCAAGGAATTGGGGGGAATGGCATTCCAGAGGCGCTCGCGCACGGAACGGATTTCGTGCAGGATTTGACTTCCCTGGGTAGTGACGGAAAAGAGGCGTTTGCGGCGGCCTCCCCGCTCGGCAGTGGCGTCGCCGAGATAGGAACTCAACATCCCTTTTTCTTCCAAGCGGTGCAAGGCGGCGTGGACGGCACTGAGGCTGACGCTGCGCCCCGATTGTTCGTCGAGTTCATTGGTGATGGATACGCCATAAGCACCTTCGCCCAATACAGCAACAGTGAGCAGTACGATTTCTTCAAATTCTCCCAGGTAGGTTCTGCGCATGGCTTCGTGATTATATCAACTTTTGTAGAACAAATGGTGTGCCAAAAAGATAAAACGCTTGTTTTGAAGGGTATAGGTGTAGGAGGTGTTCTGATTGTGACCGGATGTGGACAGTGGGTTGTGCGGGGGTGGACGAAAAATTATTTAACGGCTCAAAAATTGGATCGTAGTTTTTAAATTGTTACATTGCTTTTAAATATCGTGGCCAATGGAAAACAAGCATATTTTCAATTCCTATGGGTTCAATGTTGCGCTAGCCATTTTGTTGCTGAACGATTTTATCCTGAAGGGCCTTTATGGCAATTGGTTGACAGGCAAACTGTCTGACTTTGCTGGATTGTTTGTCTTTTCGCTTTTTTTTATGGCCTTTTTCCCTAAGTACAGGCAAGTTGTGTTGTATGCCACGGGGATTTTGTTCATTTTTTGGAAATCACCTTTTTCGCAGCCGATCATAAATTTTTTGAATAGCCTCTCTATTTTTAGTATTCATCGTGTTGTGGATTATACTGATCTTTTTGCCTTGCTGGTGTTGCCTCTCGCTGGATTGTATTCCAAAATAGTCCCTAAAGCACCAGTACTTAAGTTTAATCCCATTTTGCCTATGTTGCTGGCATGCTTTGCTTTTGTGGCGACGAGTCGAGCTAAAGATTTTGGGTTTAAGGTTGAAAAAACATACACTTATCCATTTTCTAAAGACACGTTAATTGCTCGATTGAGCAATAGAATTGATTCATTCAATAATGGTTTGGGGCTCGATTCTTTAGTTGAACATTCAGGTACTTTTTATTTGTTTATTCCTTCAGATCTTTATACTGTACCAATTCAGATTATGGTCTCAACTGAGGAAAAAGGAGCACAAACGGAGGTGAAGCTCCATCATATCGAGCTTTCACGGCCAATAGAAGAAAAGGATCAAAAAGCATTAATCGAAGAAGTGGAGCAAAAAGTTTTTAATAGACTGAAGTGAAAATGTGGGAATAAGCCGAGCATTGCCTAATGTTCGGTGCGTTTATTTTGGATGACAACTTCTCGTGACTTCTGCATCTAAGCATTAAAAAAATTTTTGTAATGTTTAACCGTAAAACATCACCGTTGGAAGCATCAAATCATGGGGAAAAGCTCGATCCCAATTTTTTCCTCCGCTTAAAAAATACAGAAGATTACTTTACACGCCATGCTGTAGAAGACCCCAATTTTTATCCCAATTATGAAGCGATAAAGGAAATCAATACCATTTTACTAAAGAATGAGTTAAGCCAAGAAGACATACTTGGTGCAGTCGAAATTTTTAACCAAACGACCAGTAAACCCCATCATAATGGAACCAGATGGTTTGATTTAAGATTACAGTTGAGGCATATTGCTTTTGTGTATGGGCTTGAATTCAAAATCAGCAAAGACTTGACTCTTAAATTAGTGGGAGAAAATGAGTAGTCCATTTGGATTCAAAATTCAAACAACACCTCCATCCTCAACTCATTCTGCACCAAACCCAGCGAATACTGATATTGTTTTGGCTTAGATAATCGGGTTTAGACTATCAAATTTCCCCCAATTCAGCTATAAGTGGGTTAAAAAAACCAGTTATAGCCAAAATGGAACCTTCATTTTAGCTATAACTAAACAATTACGTCAATTCCCATCCACTCGCTTCACTCTGCTTTTGCTTTTATTTTTCCGATCCCCCTTCAAACCCGACCAAGCATGGGTACAGAAGTGAACACGCTTATACCCAAAAAGTGTATCTTTGATTGACGATTTTGAACTAAAATGAAAAAAAAATTCAACATAACGGGCCTTTGTTTTCCGCAGGAACACTACATGGCGGATGTGTCAAAAAAGCTGGCCAGAACCTTCAATATGGTTGATTCGGGAGAGTATTTCATCATCAACCGGCCACGTCAATATGGAAAAACCACTACCCTTTATGCCATTGCAGACATGCTCCAAAAAACGGGAGAATACACCATCCTTAATATTAGTTTTGAGGGAATTGGAGATGACATTTTTAGCGATGAAAAAGTATTCTCAGCGGGTTTTGTACGCATTTTAGAAAGATATGCCGAAGCCTATGCTCCTGCTTTGGTAAACTGGATCAGTGAAAAAAATAAAGGCATAGATAGCATCAGAAAGTTATCTTCTTTCGTCTCTGAATTGGTTCGGCAAGCCGATAAAAAAATCGTGTTGATGATCGACGAGGTGGACAAAAGCAGCAACAATCAACTGTTCATCAGCTTTTTGGCCATGCTGCGCAACAAATACCTGGAGCGCCATACCTTCAAAACCTTCCACTCTGTAGTGCTGGCAGGTTTGCATGATGTCCGGTCGCTCAAGCTTAAATTACGCCCCGAAGATGAGCAAAAATTCAATTCTCCCTGGAACATTGCCTCTGAATTCACCGTAGACATGAATCTCCAGCCCAGCGAAATTCGCCCAATGCTGGAGGAATATGCAAAAGATCGGGCGGTAGAATTGGATGCAGTAGCCATTGCCGAACACTTGTTTCATTACACCTCTGGGTATCCGTTTTTGGTGAGTAAATTGTGTAAAGTCCTGGATGAGCAGATTTTGCCAGAAAAAAAAGAATCAAGCTGGACCTTGGAAGATGTAGACATTGCGGTATCTATGGTGGTCAAGGAAACCAACACCAATTTTGACAGCCTGATCAAAAATCTGGAAAACAATCCTGCATTGTATGAATTGGTGTTCAAAAAACTGGTCGACGTAGAATACCAGGGCCTTTCCATCCACGACCCTACGGTAAGTATGGGCTTGA
>JAIYAV010000003.1 GCA_027488855.1 Saprospiraceae bacterium | reverse complement strand
TCGTGGTGCGCTCGTCGGTCCCTTATTGCTCGCTGCGCGAGCGGGCTCGACGGTCGCAGGCTTTAGAGCCTACCTTCGATTGAGCAGGGGTAAAATGTTCAAGGTGGCGTAGGCTCTAAAATCTGCGACCGTCGAGCTTGCTGCCGCAGGCAGCGTAAAAGACCGACGAGCGCCCACGTAGTGGCTCGTAAGATGTTCGACTTAGCGCGAAAATAAAAGCCCCGATATAACTTAACTCCCTACCTGCAACTTTAGGAGTTTACGGCTATAAAAGGATCATTAGTGGAAGAAATTTTCCAAAATCAAGTAACTAATGGAAAAAATTTTCCAGAATCGCGCTAAATGCGTACTTCAGTGGAAAAAATTTTCCATACTGGATTTAAAAGCATAAAAATAAAAAGCTTCAACGATAAAAAATAAAAATACTTTTTTTATTAAAAAAAACAACAAATAGTATTTTTACTACTCAAACTAAATTCATGAAGGTTTCAAAAGACACACTGTGGAAAAGTATCATCGAATCCCTCATTGATGACTTCCTCTGGTATTTTTTTCCAGCCTACGCGGATCAAATCGACTTTGAACGCGGCATTGAGTTTTTGGATACCGAACTCCAGAAACTGATTCCTGACAACCCTGGAAAAAAGCGCCACGCCGATAAACTCATCAAAGTCTGGTTTAAAAATGGCCAGGAAGCCTGGTTTTTAATTCATGTAGAAATTCAAGGCTATCAAGATCACTTAATAGGGTTACGCATGTTTGAATGCATTTACCGCATTCGGGATAAATTTCAGCGCCCGGTGACAGGATTGGCCATTTACACCGATTGGGATCGAACCTATCATGTGAAGGAGTTTAAAGATGTCTTTCTCGGTTCCGAAGTAAGCTACAAATTCAATACCTATGTGTTGCGCGATCACTCTCCTGCTGAATTGGCCAATGATCCCAACCCTTTTGCCGCTGTGATGGAAGCCGCATGGCAGCATTTGGACAAACCTAAAAATGACCAAAGCCTCAGAGCACTCAAACTGGATTTGATCCAACGCCTGAAAGCGCGCAATATTCCAAAAAACAAGATCAGTCTGATCATTGACTTCATAAAGTACTTCGCCCCCTTTACAAATCCAGAAATAAAAGCTAATTTTGAACAAGATTTAATTGATCTCAGCAAAACTGGAATACCTATGGGACTCCGTGAAGCCATTTTAGAAGATGTAAAAAAACAAGGCATTGAACAAGGCATCGAACAAGGTCTTGAAATCGGCATCGAACAAGGCATCGAACAAGGTGTCGAAATCGGTGAAGCCAAACGCGATGAAGAACTCCTCAACCATGCTGTGCCTGAAATGCTACAACTAGGATTAGATGCCGAGAAAATTGCCATGATCCTAACCCTGCCTCTGGATGCTGTGCAAGCGGCCATCGATGAGTTTTTAAGTAGAGCATAACCAGGATAATTGCTCTTATCTGCTCAACCAAGCACCCCCATTTTGGCGTGGATGCTCTTAAAAGAAAATGCGATACCTAAATAGTAACTGTTATGGTAGACTTTCTCAATTCTACAGATATCACCCGAATCCAAAATCATGGCATTGAACAGGGTACTCCTCTTGGGATAGAATTAGGAAAAGCCATCGGGCTTGAAAAAGGTATTCAACTTGGAATAATACAAGGCAAAGAAAAAATCTTGTCTCTTGCCCTTCCAAAGCTTATCCAGAAGGGCTATATACTAGATGAAATTGCTAAAATTTTCCAATACCCACTGCAGGAGATTTTTAAGATTCAAGTTCCAATAGAAGCAGCACTATTGCTGAATCAAAACATTTCGCGTGTCAAAAAATAGAAAATCATGGGCTTTTTTGATGCAATTTTACTTGATGTAGTGACTCAAGGAGTTGAAGAAGGCCATAAAAACGGGCTTCTTCAAGGCGAGGCTCTAGGGCTTGAAAAAGGCATTCCAATTGGCTTTGTTCAAGGCGAAGAAGATATATTATCCGTAGCTACCGCCAATTTATTGCAAGAAGGGTATACAGTTCAGGAAATCGCTACGCTTTTTGAATGCTCCTTGGAAAAAATATTAAAATTAAAGATACCCGTTGAAACGGTCGTGATACTTCTAAACCGAGAGATTCCCGATCAGGCTGGAGATCAGCACAAAAATGCGGGATAAACAAATGCCTGCTGTGATGCTTCACCACTGAAGAATGCTGCCTGCGCGAGCGGACTCGACAGTCGCACGCTTTAGATCCTACCTTTGTTCGAGCAGGGGTAAAACGTTTAAGGTGAGGTCGGCTCTAAAGCCTGCGACCCTAAAGCCAATTGAGAGTTCGTTTTCGTTAAAAATCACCTCACACTCAAATTCGGATAATCAAACCTGCACCAGCCTTCGGTTTCATTAAGTTCGGCAAGGGTCAGGTAACCACTATGGAACAAAAGAACAGTGGGATCTGGCTGCATGATGTCAAAATTAAACAGCGTGAATAAAGCGATAAACGCTTGGCTATCCCAGCGACGGTGATCTATTGGAATCTATTTGGGTAAAGTCGAGATCAACTACCATATATTTCGTATCCCAGTCCCACTTGTCTTCAATCAAAGGCTAAATGGGCGTTTGAATGGCCGTACAGAAACCACTAAATGAACTTAGCACAGTAAGCTTCGAGACTTTGCTCGGCTTCAACTTCGCTAAGACCCTCGGCTTGCAACTGAGCCAAAATGACTTGGGTCACGCGCTCCAGAGCAGCTCCCGACATCAGGGCAATGCGCTCCAAGGAAAATTCTTGGAGTGACCACTGGGCCAAGATGACCTGACGTTCCTTGAGCGCGGCACCTTCTTCTATGCCTTCTTGGATACCTTCTTGGATACCTTTTTCGATACCTTGTAAATAAAGGCCATCAGTCTCGATGTCGTAATGAATGGTCATGGCTTCGACTTGAGTTTGAACAATCAATTCCATCTTTCTTAAACGTGATAAAATTAGCAATTGTTTTTGATACTTTTTGAGGCGTACTGACCTCCGGCAAATTTTATGCAGATGCTCCAAAATTTGCTTGACTACCTCCTCAGGTTGATCTTCTCCAAAGTCACACAAAATGGCCAAGACTACCTCTTCGGGGATATTGGAGTGGATGAACTTTTCTTTGGGAATCCGCTTGAGTACAATGACCTCAAAGCGATGCTCCAAGCCCAGGGTAAGCAAGTGGTTTTGGGTAATGTGCTGCGGATCATCACTACCGCCTCCATAAATCACAATCTGCCGCAGTGGCAAACCCGTAATTTGGTGAAAGAGGGCGTGGTGAACCAGATTGCGCTTGCGCAAGTCTTCATCTTTAATGTGGAACTCGATTTGTAACCCTTACTTTGGCGGTATTGCTTACCTGGTTAAAACTGGAATACCTACCAAAGGTCTTGTCAGTGCCTAAGATAAAGAAACCCGATATAGCTTAACACCCTACTACCACTTCGTGGTGCGCTCGTCGGTCCCTTATTGCTCGCTGCGCGAGCGGGCTCGACGGTCGCAGGCTTTAGAGCCTACCTTCGATTGAGCAGGGGTAAAATGTTCAAGGTGGCGTAGGC
>JAIYAV010000133.1 GCA_027488855.1 Saprospiraceae bacterium | reverse complement strand
TGAACAACAACTGCAAAAGGGAGAAAACTACACGGTGGTATTCAAAGCCAAAGATTTGGCCAAAATCCAGGGTTATCAGTTCACGCTGAGTGTTGATCCGAGTTTGGCGACCATCGAAGGCATTGACTATACCGGAGTAATGCAAGCGGATAACTTTGGGATTTTTACCAAAAATGGGATGATAACTACCTCCTTCGTACGGGCACCCCTCGCGGGTGCCCCTGCCCTGGCGGGTGCGGGCGCATCCGAAGGGCAGCCGCAAGGGCTGCCCCAACGGGGGGACGAAATCCTATTTACTTTGAAACTGAAGGCCGAATCCAATACCGCCCTCAGTAGTGTACTGATGCTGAACAGCCGAGTGACGAACCTGGAGGCTTACAACCAATCCGACGAAGTAATGGGAGTCCAAATGGCCTTTGAAGCAGAAGCAGTCGCCTCCGAGCGCGCTGCCTTGCGCCAAAACGTCCCCAACCCATTCTCCGAGGAAACGGCGGTAAGGTTCTACTTGCCCGTGGCGGCAAAGGCGGTTTTGACCATTCGGGATGTAAAAGGTGCTTTGATTTATCGGGTAGAGGGCAATTACCCCAAAGGCAATAATCAGGTGATCCTCAAAGAGGAACAACTAAAAGTCAGTGGGGTAATGTACTATACCTTGGAAACAAGCGACTTTGTGGATACCAAGAAATTGGTGAGAATAGACCGATAATTGTAGTTTTTTTCATGAATAATTTGTTATTAGCAATTTCCTGCGAGGGCTTCCCATGTAAAATGGGGGCCCTCTTTACTTTCGCCAACAGGGGACGCCGACAGGGCAAAATGAGTGATCATTTTGCTTGAGCCAGAGGATTAGATAAGGCACTTGAAATGAACGGTTGAGTAAGTCCCCAGCTAAAAATTTTGAAATCATTAACATCTCTGATCTATTCATTAACAAAAATTTTAGCCAGCTGGCGGTATGTTTGGGCTCATAATTGATTACAGCTTACACTCAATAACGGTCACTGATTGTTCACCTAACTGTATAATGATGAAACATTATTCTTTAATCTTTATTTTGAGTGTATTCAGCCTAAGTGCCTGGGCGCAAATTCAAATGCCACAGGGCAGCCCTTCCGCAACGGTAAGCACCGTAGTTGGTCTCACCGATGTAAAAGTAGAATACTCGCGACCCAAAATCAAAGGGCGCAAAATTTTTGGTGCTGGTGCAGCGTTCGTAGTCCCATTTGGAACCTTATGGCGCACTGCCGCCAATGCTGGCTCCAAAGTAACATTTACCGATGAGGTAAAATTTGGTGGGGTTGCGGTACCCAAAGGCACTTACCTGCTTCTGACCATTCCCAGCGCTTCGGATTGGACGGTGATCCTTTACAAAGAGGTAGCGATGGGAGGCGATACCGATGCTTATGATCAGTCTAAGGATCAGGTACGGGTAACCGTGAAGGCAGGGAAGCTCACTGAAAAAGTGGAAACTTTTACCATCGAAATTGCTGACGTATCCGAAGACAGCAAAACAGCTAACCTTCAGTTGATGTGGGAAAATACTTCTGTAAAAATCCCAATTGTTGTCGATTTTGATGCTAAAGTCTTGAAATCAATTGAAGCAGGCACTAAGATCAATCCAAACAACCTGGTCGTATCAGCGGTATATTACCTGGAACAGGGCAAAGACCTGAAGCAGGCATTAAGCTGGATTAACACGGCATTGGAAGGTAATTCCGATGCATTCTGGATTTTGTACCAAAAGGCCAGAATCCAAAAAGCCATGAATGACAAAGTTGGTGCATTGGCGACTTCTAAAGCTTCTTGGGAACAGGCTAAATTAGCCAATCGTGAAGACTTCCTGAGGATGAATGAAGAGTTGCAAAAGTCGTTGAAATAACAGCTTAGGAACAGGAATTCTATTCAAGCAGATATTTGTAAAGCCCTTTCTAAAACTGGAAAGGGCTTTACTTGTTTAACAAGGCAGGCAACAGCCCAGTGCCGCTCCGAGCCCTCGGGGTGTGATTTTTTAACCCAAAAACCTACACTACAATGTAGTTTTTTGGTTTCAAGTGCTTAGGGCTACTGTCTTAAATTTTCCTCTTTACTGGTGTGTTCCACAAAGTTTTTAACTCACCCGAAAAGTAAAGTTATGATTACCTACTTCTTATTCTCCTCAATGGTGCTCTGCTATTTAGCTTTGATGATAATGGCACAGCGCGTATCGCTAAAAAGACCAGAATCGTTGTTCTTTTTTTTGTTCATGACCTGTTTCACCCTCTTTTTAACCAAGCATACTTTGGTTGAGACTTACCCTATTCACCACATCAAGTTGGACTCTGCATTTTTTCCTTTTCATTATACGGTTGGGGCATTCTTCTTTGTTTGGGTGCGTTTGGCAATTCTCCCCAATGCTTTATTTTCCTGGAAATCGAGCTTGCTTCTTTTGCCAGGGGCCATCGAAATTGCTTTTATCCTCTTGTGTGCCGCACTGAGTGTTGTTCATCCTAGTTGGGTACCTCAACTATTGAAGGTTTATCTTATCTATCTAGATCCAAGCCTCTACGTTACTACCATTTTTGTGCTGGCAACACTAGTATTCATCCTGCGAAAAAAATCCATCGAAACCATAAACATTGTTTATCAGTCACAGCATCGGAGCATTCAAGTCATCTTGTCCTTCATTGTGCTGTTGCTGATAACGGAGTTTGGAACACCTGAAGGTGACTTTTTTTACACTGACTTGACGCTCATTTGTTATGCTGTTTTTATCCTTTACAAGGTACTTCAAAATCATTTTTATGCCGCCCAGGATTTAGCACAAGAGGCCGATTTACTCAAGGTTGCACTCAACGAAACAGACCAGGCCGTCGTGATCACGGATGCTAAGCGCTTGATTCGTTACACCAATCAAACTTTTGCAGCCATGACTGGATACAGCCAGCGAGAAGCAGTGGGCCGAAAACCATCGTTTTTGCAAGGAGAATTAACCACCAATGATCAGCGTACCCAGATGAAAAATGGTTTGGAGAGCTTAATTCCCTTTGAAACCGATATCATCAATTACCGCAAGAATGGGGAAGCGTATATTTGCCGTGTTGCCATTACGCCCATTTTTACCAATCGGGAGCTGACCCACTTTGTTGCTTTTGAAGCGGACATTCAAACCATCGCATCGCCAATGGCTGATCAGGAGGAACAACAGCTGCTGGCAAAGATCAAAGAACTGTTCGAAAAAAGCCATTTGTATCAGCACAAACACCTGCAATTGGGTGATGTAGCCGAACGCCTAGGTACATCTCCACGAAAAATCAGCGAAACCATCAGGAAAATTGAAAATTGTTCTTTCATTTCTTTTGTCAATCAGTACCGGATTAAGATGGCCATATCGATGCTCGACGACGCTGAATATAGCAATTGGACGATGGATGCCATTGGCGCACAGGTTGGTTTCAATAGTAAGTCCTCATTTTATGCCGCATTCAGGTCAGTGACAGGTACAACGCCTTCTCGTATGCTAAATGATGCTGTATCATAGTTTTTGAGTGAATATTTCTTCCTTGCAGTACTTTTTCGCAGTTTGAATTTAGGTTCATTGCAAGAATTCAAACATGCAGCACTCCCTTTAATTTGACTTCCCTCCCCTGTGCATTTACTTTTGAGGCATCAGAATCACCTGATGTAATCAACTTTAAAATGCACAAAAATGAAAAAGAGATCATTCGTTTTGCTCGTCTTTTTTGGGCTTCTTAGTCCTTCGCTTTGGGGTCAAGACAAAGTGACGCTACTCCGCAACCCCGAACAGAAATTGCCGATCACCGTTGGGTTGCAATACCAATGGGGGTCTATTTTGGGGCTACGCTTGGGCACGGATTATACCTACGCCCAAAAAGACAAAATCAAATCGTCCAAAAATGAAAATCGCCCGGAACGGCAGGTGCAAACAACCCGGCACCTGGGCCTCAACTTTCAGCTTTCCCATGCTGAAAGTTCTTACAATAGCTATATTTTCCAAGCTGAACATTTTGTAAGAAAGACAAAAAGCAAAGGTTTGATTTTGCAACTGGGCTATGGCGTTGGCCTGCAACGCAATCAGTATATCGGCTACAAAGAGGAGGGCGCAATCTCTGGACGTTCCTATTTGCTCGGTACTGTACAAGGTGGCATAGGCTACGATTTGTCAAAAATGGGAATTGAAGGCTCGGTACAGCTCTTGGTGAAGAAGGATTTGTTGTTCAGCGGATTCAAACAAGGAGGCTCCAACAACGTATTTGAACTGACCTATCGCTTACCCTTATTCAATTTCTAACCATTAAAAAACAGCAGTCATGAAAAAAAATCACTACCTCAATCTCATATGCTCATCTTTCTTGGTGCTTTCTATCATTCTTTTGGGATGTGAAAAAGCCAACTTCGATGATGATTACATTAAAGCCAACAAAGGTTCTGTAGCCATCGAAGTGCCTGAAGTAAAGGAATTGGTCTTTATTGTTACGGCATTGACCAACTATTCCGACAGTGACCCCTATTTTACCTACAAGAAAGGCAGCTATTTTGCAGATGTCATCAAGCATTTTGGCAAGTACAAAAATGAAGCTATAGTCAAAAAATTTGATGCGGGTTTGTCTATCACTTCTGATTTTGGTTTTGCCTATCAGGATGAAGCTTACAGTTATGAATTTGATCAGAACAATTTTATCAAACGCAAGGAGAATTTCAAAAGTGAAGCTTTTGGTTTTACCAATTTATTGTATCCCTATATTGATGAATTGCAGGCCTTTGCCGATAAAACCAACTTTAGGGCATTTTATAAAGCGCATCAGGGCCTCTATGATGCACAAATTAAGTATTACAGAGATACTGCAAACTTTCCTAAAATGGTAGATTGGTGCAACGCCAATTTTCCTGACTCGCGTTACGATGCATTCCGCATTCTGTTCTCCCCCCTGGCTTATGCCAATCAAAGCACCGTTTTGCTGAAGAACAATGGATTTTCGGAGCCTCATCTACATGTTAATTTCCCTTATTTGGACAAAAAAACAACCAAGAGTAATGACATCCGGCGTACTCCATATGTCTTCACAGAATTGAACCATAATTTTGAAAACCCAGAATCAGAGAAATATGAAGACCGCATAAAGAACATTTTTAAAGACCGCAGCAAGTGGCAAGATGTAAACAATAAGACGACATCCAGCTACAAGCAGCCTTTAAGCAATTTTCAGGAGTATATGAACTGGGCATTGGTCAGCCTTTGGTATTTGGACAACACCACCTATGACGCGGATACCGATCTATACATCAAAGAAGTGGAAGCACTAATGTCATCAAAAGGACGAGGTTTTATCCGTTTTGAAGGTTTTAATCAAGAGTTTATTCGTTTATACAAATCCAGAAACAAAGGCGAGACCGTGGCTTCGCTATTTCCAAAGATACTTGACTGGTGTGAAAAACAAAATTAATCATCAAAAGGCGGTCTATGCGTAAGGTATAGACCGCCTTTTTAATCGCTAATGACGATGAAACAAACGCTAATTTTTATCATGCTTTCCCTTGGCTTCTCTAGTTGTTATACCGTTGGTAAATTACTTGTTGGTTTGCCTGATCGGAAAGTAGGCCCCTTAACCTTTACCGATATTGATCGGGATTACCATTTTGTTTTCCCGGATACAAGCGAGATGCCTTACTACCGGCAACTGAGGCAAGAACACCATTTGAATGAAGTCATTAAAGATTCCCGCACCGATCGGGAAAAAGCTTTAGCCATCTTGAGCTGGACACATCAACAATGGAAGCACAATGGGAGCAACCAACCTTCCAAATCAGATGCCATCACCATATTGAAAGAGGCACAGTCTGGCATGAAATTCCGCTGCGTTGAATATGGGATTGTTTCAACGGACGCACTGCTCGCTGTTGGCATGAAAGCAAGGGTATTGGGCTTAGAAACCCGGGATGTTGAAACAGTAAAAAGCAGTGCAGGCCATGTTTTAGCAGAAGTATGGCTCCGTGAAGAAAACAAATGGGCAATGATCGATGGCCAGTTCAATGTTATGCCGATTTTGAATGGAGTACCGCTCAATGCCGTTGAATTTCAGCGGGCAATCATCGACAAAAAGGATTTCAAATTAGTCAACAGTCAGGGTGAAGTGAGTGCAAAAGCCAAACGTTCTTACCTCAATTTTGTACCACCTTATTTGTATTATTTTGACGTAGAATTTGATGTGAGGCAAAATATCGCTAAGGCAGACTTACACAAAGAGGACGGAAAAACGAGTCTTATGCTCGTGCCTGTTGGTGCCAATAATCCAACTGTTTTTCAGCGTAAGTACCCTATGAATCGCCATGTGTATACCCATTCTCTACAGAGCTTTTATGCGCAACCCAAGTAAGCGCTGAGCTTTTTTTTTGCGGACAAAGCTTGATGGTCGCCTCATTCATCCAATCTGCGCTCATCAGTCTATACCTGCATTCATGTAAATTTCCTTTGGCTAAGGTTATGATTCAGGCATATTTGAATTTGTAATCACCAACAAATCGACACAATGAAAGGAATCTTCATTTCCATTCTCCTGTTGGTACTCGGGATGAGTTCGATACAGGCACAGGAGCCGATGGAAGCAAAACAGCGGTTTTTTAAAACAGGTGCCAGCCTTTTTGCTGAAACATTCAGGGATGAGGCAGTCAGCCAAATTAGTTTTGCTGGTTCAGGGGTACAACTGCAACTGGGCCGAGAAGTACAAAAAGAGCGCCTGATCAGAGGCTGGGATATTGCCTTGCGGTATGGCTCCATGGCATTAAATGCAAGCCGCAATCAGGAAACAGCACCCAAGGGCTCCCACGCTGCCATCAATTTACAGTATCGCTACTTGACCCAGATTCGGTCTGGTAAAATAACTGTTTTTG
>JAIYAV010000140.1 GCA_027488855.1 Saprospiraceae bacterium | reverse complement strand
ATGGTCTTACCCGGGGATAGTGAAGTGTTGCTTGGTGCAATTCCATTGGAAGATATGGATGTGCTCATTCATCCACAACGACAGGAGTTGATTGTGAACCCGGATCATCCTTATTTTGCGCAGATGGTGTTGAAGTAAAAAAATAGAAAGCCCAAATGCATTAATTTTGCATTTGGGCTTTCCATGATTATAACTCAAAGCTCGATCTTAAACACCAGCCACCAGCTCCCGTGCCTTCGCCACTGCCTGATCCAGCCCAGCCGCATTTTTTCCACCTGCAGAAGCAAAATTGGCTTGACCGCCGCCACCGCCGTCGATTTCTTTGGCCAGTTCGCGCACCATATTGCCCGCGTGTAATTTTTTGCCCTCTACCAATGATTTGCTGATGGTGACCATCACCATGGGCTTGTCGTTGATTACGGCACCAAATACAACCACGGCGTTGCCCAACTCATTGTCGATTTGGGCAGCCAGGTTTTTCAGCGCAGCCGAATCGTTGATCGACAAACGCGCGCTGATGAACTGTACACCATTGACCGTTTCTGCTTTGGCAATCAGGCCATCCTTGAGTGCATAGGCTTGAGCTGCCACGAGGCGCTCAATTTCTTTGCGCAGTTCCTTGTTTTCCTCCTGCAGGGTAGCCACGGCTCTGGCCGCTTCGCCCTTACTCTTGAGGATGCTGCGGATGGCGTCCAGTTCGCGCAATTCACTGCGCACAAAAGCTTCGGCATGCGTGGCAGTAATGGCCTCAATACGCCTTACCCCCGCAGCTACCGCGCTTTCGGAGAGAATTTTGAACAAACCAATTTGACCCGTGGCCTGCACATGCGTTCCACCGCACAATTCGCGGCTGAAGGTGGGATCAAAAGTGATCATGCGCACAACTTCGCCGTATTTTTCCCCAAACAGCATCATCGCACCCGAATTACGAGCTTCTTCAATGGGCATGTTGCGGTTTTCATCAAGCGGGATGTTGGCGCGGATTTTTTCGTTGACTAGGTCCTCAATCTCCCGCAATTCTGCGTCGCTCACTTTTTGGAAATGGTTGAAGTCGAAGCGCAGGCGCTGATCGTCCACGTTTTGCCCCTTTTGGGTCGCGTGCTGACCGAGGATGCGGTGCAGCGCAGCATGCATGAGGTGTACCGCCGTATGGTTGCTGGACACGGCCTGGCGCAGCTCTGCATCCACTACCGCTTTTACGGGCAGTTGCAGGTTGGCTGGGAACTCGTCCACCACATGGATGATCAAGTCATTTTCTTTTTGGGTATCCAGTACATTGATGCGGTCGGCACCCACAATGAGGTAACCCTGGTCGCCTGCCTGACCACCACTTTCGGCATAAAACGGAGTGGCTTGCAGCACCAGTTGGTACTGATCCTGGTTTTTGACATTGACGGTACGATACTTGAGCACCACGGTGTTTTCGACCACCAGGGTGTCGTAACCTTCAAATTTTACCTCGCCATCGTTTACAGTCAGCCAGTCGCCAACCACTTTGGCGGCATCGGCCCGGGAGCGCTCCTTCTGCTTTTGCAAGGCCGCTTCAAAGCCCACCATGTCGACAGGGATGTTTCCTTCCTGAGCCAAGAGTTGGGTCAAGTCGATCGGGAAGCCGAAGGTGTCATAAAGGTCAAAAGCATCTTCCCCCTTGATTTGGCCAGAAGATTTGTCCAAATCGGCAAAACGTTTTAAACCTTTCTCCAGGGTGTTCAAAAAGGCGGTTTCTTCACTCTCAATGATGCGGGCCACCTGCGTTTGTTGGGCTTTCAATTCCGGGAACGCATCGGCAAAAGCATCCGCCAGCATCGGGATGAGGGTATGCAGGAAAGGCTGTTTGATGTCCAAAAAGGAATAATAATACCGCACGGCCCGGCGCAAAATGCGGCGAATCACGTACCCTGCACCAGAACTACTGGGCAATTGCCCATCGGCAATGGTAAACGCGATGGCGCGGATGTGGTCGGAAATGACCCGCATGGCGATGTCCGACTTGGCGTCGCGCTCATAACTAAAGGTGTATTTTTTGCCCGATACCTTTTCGATGTATTGGATAAAAGGCGTAAAGACATCCGTATCATAAGTCGCTTTTTTGCCCTGCATGACCATACACAAGCGTTCGAAGCCCATCCCCGTATCCACGTGTTGCTCGGGCAGTACTTCCAGCGACTTATCGGCTTTGCGGTTGAACTGGATGAATACGTTGTTCCAAATTTCCACTACCCCCGAGCCATCTACATTCACGAGGCCAGCGCCGGGTGTTTTGGCTACTTCTTCATCGTTGCGGGTGTCATAGTGGATTTCGGTACAAGGGCCACAGGGGCCAGTGTCGCCCATTTCCCAGAAATTGTCTTTTTTGTTGCCGTAGAGGATACGTTCCTTTGGCAATACGCGCAACCAAAATTCGAGGGCTTCATCATCGGCGGGAATACATGCCGCAGGATCACCTTCAAATACGGTGGCGTAGAGGCGCTCTTTATCCAGGCCCAATTTATCGGTCAGCAATTCCCAGCTCCAGGCAATGGCTTCTTCTTTAAAATAATCGCCAAAAGACCAGTTGCCCAACATCTCGAACATGGTATGGTGCGTACCATCGTAACCAACGTCTTCGAGGTCGTTGTGTTTGCCGGACACACGCAGGCATTTTTGGGTATCGGCGATGCGCCGCACTTCCGGGGTTTGGTTGCCCAGAAAGTAGTCTTTAAACTGGTTCATCCCCGCATTGGTGAACATCAAAGTGGGGTCATCCTTGTTCACCAGTGGGGCCGAGGGAACAATCTTATGTGCTTTGGAAGCGAAAAAATCGAGAAAAGCCTGGCGAATTTCGCGTGCGGTCATCATAAGTCTTTGTATTTAAAAACAAAAAACATGGAGCATTATCAGATATAAGGTTCTTTAAACTTGTTTTTTAGTTAAGAAACAGTTAAAAAAAATTTAAAGAATGCTACAATCTGGAAATCTGTTTCGATATTTGCATTCTGTTGCTCCAAAAGTGAGGCAAAACAAAGCAATTTTTTTTGAAAAACGGTCAATTTTCCTTCATTGTTTCCTGCAATTGCTAGAAAAAAGGAGTGTGAACCAAAGGGCGTATGTTGATAATGTGGAAAAAAAAAGATGCAAATTTTTGGATGAATCAACACACTGAACTAATTTGGTCGCAGCTTAGCCTATTTCCACGCCAGTAAGAACCACGAAGGAAGCTATTTTACGGTCCCATCTCAACAACATATTAAGAGAAAAATTCCGCAAATTCAGTCACATTGGCCAATAACTAGCGTCATGGGAAAAAGAGAAAAGTTCATCTACAACATTCAGACACTTAGGTTTGAAAAAGTAGAGATCAGTTGGCTTACCATAGCATCAAGAGCTTTAACATTTTTATGTTCGGCAGTTTTTACTGCATTTTTGTTGTCGATCGTACTGTACAAGTACTTTCCATCCCCCAAAGAAAAACTCCTCTTGCAAGAAATAGAGGTGATGAAAACCCACTACGAAAAACTGGAGGGTGACCTACAAGCCATCAACGAAGAAATGAAGCACCTCAACGATCGAGATGCTTACGCTTACCGCACCATTTTTGGGATGAACCCAATCGACCAAAACATCTGGGAAGGTGGAGTCGGTGGTCACGATGAATTTCTGAGCTTCCGCGACCTCAAACATGGCGGCGCTTCGATCATCAATGCACTGGACAAAGTGCGCAGTTTGAAGCAAAAAATGGTGATTCAATCCAAATCTCTGGACACCATCATCAACATGGCCAACGCCAAAGAAAAAATGTTGGCTTCCATTCCTTCCATCAAACCAGTACGTTCGGACAAATTGGCCAAAATGGTCGGCTTGCTTTCAGGCTTTGGGTACCGGATTCACCCAGTGTACAAAGTACCCCGGATGCACTATGGCTTGGACTTCACTGCCCCCAAAGGCACTCCCATCCAGGCTACTGGAGATGGAGTGGTCAAAAAAGCGGAATACCACAGTGGTTATGGAAAATGTGTGATCATCTCGCATGGCTACGGCTACGAAACCTTGTATGCCCACATGAATTCGATCGAAGTACGGGCTGGACAACGGGTAAAACGCGGCCAACCCCTGGGTAAAGTGGGTAGTACTGGTACTTCTACCGCACCACACTGTCATTACGAAGTGCACCTCAAAGGGAAACAGGTCAACCCGATTCATTATGTATTGGACGGCCTTTCACCAAGAGAATATCAAGCTTTGGTAAAAGCTGCTGAGGGTGCAAACCAATCTATGGACTGATCCTGAACGATTTATACCTTTTTGTTGCGTAAGCCTCTTCAGTATCCTGGAGAGGCTTGCTGCATTTTACAAATAAGATGTGTATTTTCGTCCCACTACTAAGCAATGTCAAACTTTCGTTTCCATTGCTGTTCCAGACCTGATTTAAAGATTTGACGTAAACACATTTGATGAAAACGGTTATTGTAGATGATGAGCCACTGTACTCCGAATTGTTGTCGCGTAAGCTTCAGCAAGTTGCCCCTGATGTAGAAATTGTAGCCATTTTTAATAAACCAATCGAGGCTTTGGTGTTTCTGCGTCAAAATCCGGTTGATTTGCTTTTTCTGGATGTGGAGATGCCAGAAATAGATGGATTCGCTTTTTTAGACTTGTTTCGTCCCAATGACACCCCGGTCATTTTTGTAACCAGCCACGAAGGTTACGCACTCAAAGCTTTTCGCTACGCCGCTGTAGATTACCTGCTCAAGCCTGTCCAAGCGAACGAATTGAGCGAGGCCATCAACAAGATCAACCGTGTCAAAAAGGAAGACCTTTTTTCACAAATGGACGTGTTGCGCAGTGCCATGAAGGAAATTCACTCCGAAAATTCACGCTTTAATCGCTTGGTCTTGAATACTCAGGACAAGGTCGTGGTGCTAGACATAGAAGAGATTGTCAACATCGAAGCCTCTGGGCCTTACTCGCAGTTTTATACCATTGACAAGAAGCAGTACATCACCAGTAAGCCGCTCGGCCATTATGAAGATTTGCTGCGCGCCAATAACTTTTTTCGCCTCCACCGCTCCCATTTGATCAACCTTCTGCACGTCAATTCAATTATGAAAGATGATAGCGTGGTGTTGATGCGCAATGGGACGCAGTTGCCGTTTACGAAGGACAATGTATCGAAGTTGTTGGAGCAGTTGAAGTAGGGGGGAGCACATATTGGGGGAGAAGACTTTTTCTAGCAGGGTCTGAGGCTTCCAATCTATTCAAATATTTCTCAAAGACCCTTTTAAACAAAAAATTGCACTAGTTAGCCGTGTTTTGTATCTTTGCCAACAAAAGTTAGCAGGTATGGCAGAGCCATTGTTCATCAATCCTTTTACCGATTTTGGGTT
>JAIYAV010000213.1 GCA_027488855.1 Saprospiraceae bacterium | reverse complement strand
TTCTTTTTTCCCAAATGTCAAACAACTTTTTCTCTTTTTTCTCCTATAAAAAGTGTCCGCCTAGAAATGATATTGTCACCAAAGGGCATGGAGGTAGTTGGGAGCTTGTTTATATTTTTTTATTTTGCTGCAAATGGCCCGATTTGGGATGAATTTGTGATTCGACTGTCATAAGTTCTACTCCTTGGACTTGTACGCCGTACCAACATGTTGTACTTTTAGGGGCAAAACGGGGATGATGATCAAAATTCCATACGGTGAAAGCGATTTTACAACCTTGGTGGATGGAGCTTATTTCTATCAAGACCGTACGCATTTTATTGAGAAATTAGAACAATGGAATGCTAAATATTTGGTTTTTCTACGCCCCAGACGATTCGGTAAAAGCCTATTCATCAGTACACTACACCATTATTACGGATTGGAACACCTTGCCAATTTTCCAGCACTTTTCGGAAACTTGTACATCGGCCAACACCCGACTCCTCGTGCCAATACTTATCTCGTACTCAGTTTTGAATTCGGCCGTATCGATACTGCTACCCAGGAAAGCACGTATCAGGGTTTTCTGACCAATACTTTATTGGGCGTCCGTTCTTTTTTGACCACTTATGCACAGTTTTTCACGGCTGAAGATGAGGATCTCATCTTGAATCAGTCCAGCCCCGAGGCTGTGGTCAAAATGGTTTTTGGCGTGCTTGGGTCCAAAAAAATTGCTCACAAAATCTACTTGCTCATTGACGAATACGACCACTTTGCCAATGAACTCCTATCATTTGATCTTCCACGCTTCAAAACGGATGTGAGCAGAAATGGCTTTGTGCGCAAGTTTTACGAAAGCCTCAAAACGGCTACTCGTGATGGTGTGGTGGACCGCATTTTTATTACTGGCGTGTCCCCCATCACCCTCGATTCCTTGACCAGTGGGTTCAACATTAGCGACAACATTAGCTTGAATCCCATTTTTCACGAGATGATGGGATTTACGGGCGCAGAGGTTCAACAAATGCTTGCCCTTGCGGGAATTGCTAGCCAGGAAGTGCCTGGACTCATGCAAGACTTACAATTGTGGTATAATGGTTATCGCTTCAACCACAGGGCGCAAGAAAGTTTGTTTAATCCAGATATGGTGCTCTATTTTTTAAAAGAATACAGCATCGGTCAGAGCTACCCGGATGAAATGCTTGATACCAATGTCATCTCCGACTACCGTAAAGTCCGCAATTACTTTACCATTGGGGCAGAAGAAACGCAGCGTTTTGAGGTACTAGAAGCCCTGGTTAAAGAAGGATACGCCGATTTCCCACTTACTCGCTTGTTCAACATTGACGCCCCCTTCACCCAAGAAGATTTTTTAAGCCTGCTCTTTTACCTCGGTTTACTTACCGTGCAAGAACCCCTGAGCAGCGACTGGCGCTTTCGTATCCCCAATTACGTGATCAAAAAACTGTATTTCGAATATTTCACGGCCTTGTTTTTGGAAAAAACCCGCTTTGCCAAAACCCATCAACCCATCACCAAATCCATTGATGCACTCGTCAATGAAGCCAAACCTGAGCCTTTTTTGAAAATCGTAGAATATGTGTTAAGCGAAAATCATTCCAATCGCGATGAACTGGCCTATGGTGAAAAACACCTACAAACCCTGATTGTAGGATTGCTTTTTCCCTACAAAGCCTTCCACATCCACAGCGAATACGAAGCCCGCAAGGGGTATCCGGATATTTTTCTGGAGAGAATCCCTGGCCGCATGATGAATTATGAAATCGTACTGGAACTGAAATACGTCAAAAAATCGGCCAGTAAAACCTTGCCCGAAGTCATCTCGCAAGCAGAACAACAACTGGACACTTACATGTGCAGCGAACGCTTCAGCCGGCCTGATGTAAAAGGGTTTTCTGCTGTGTTTTTAGGTGGCGAAGTATATCAATGGAAACAATGGACAAAATAGGGTGTGATAGTGTGAGTGTGACTCTTACCCACTTTCTAAAAACCTCCTTTTAATCCCAGCATTTTTCTAACTTTGGAGCATGCCCTGTAAGTCTTGCTCCTATGGAAAACGCCAAAATCCTCATCGTCGAAGACGAGATCATCATTGCTGCCGACATCTCCATGATGCTCAATAGCCTCGGTTATGACGTCACGGGCATCATCCCACGTGGAGAAGACGCCCTCAAAAGCATCGAAGCCACACGACCCGATCTGGTCCTGATGGATGTGGCTTTGAAAGGCAAAATGAATGGGATAGAAACCGCCTTGCAAATCCATGAACTGTATCAAATCCCTCTGGTTTTCCTCACCGCCAATGCGGACGACGACACTTACAACCAGGCCAAAGCCGCTCAACCTTACGCTTTTATGTCCAAACCATTCCGGCAGGCCGACCTGAGCCGCACCGTTGAATTGGTACTGCAAAAAGTAGCGGAGGAAAAAAGCCAAATCGCGCCTGCTGCTCCAGTGGAGACCCTTCAAAAAGAAGAAAGCATCCTCTCTGACCGCATCTTTGTGCGCTACAAGGACAGAATGGTAAAAATAATGTTGGAAGAAATTCTTTTTGCTGAAGCGGATCGCAGTTACTGCAAAATCCATACTGCCGGCACCGAATATCTGATGGCCTTGCCCCTCGGCAGCTTTGAGGAAAAATTACAGTCGGGTGATTTTATGCGCATCCATCGCTCGCATATCGTCAATGTGACTAAGATTGATGCGGTGCTGGATAACTACAACTACGTCAGTGTCGGTAAGCATACCCTGCCAGTGAGCCGGGGTTTTCAGGAGGCTTTGGCGCTGCGATTGAAGGTGATTTGAGCGGTGCGTAACTACTTTTTATGACACGCTTTTTCTTCATCAAGCTTACGGTCAAAAATTTCCACTTATCTTTCGTACAAAAACATGTGGAAGCTCCTCAAATACCTGGCCATCCTCCTCATCATTTTGGTACTTATCATGCTGTTCAACACCTTCCGTTTGTCCTCTAAACAGATGACTGGCATTCCCCCAACCCCGACCCTGGCCATCGGGGATTCAGTGGTTGGACACCTGGCAATGGCCATTCAGTTTCGCACCGTTTCGAATGCAGATGTTACCCAAATCGACAGCGCCCAATTTGAAAAATTCATCACTTTTTTGGCCAAAACCTACCCTTTGGTGCATGCCCAATTGCAGCTTGAGCGGGTCAATCAATATGCTCTGTTGTACACTTGGAAAGGCAAAAGTTCCAAGCTCAAACCAGCCCTACTGATGGGGCATTACGACGTGGTGCCCGTGATCCAGGGCACCGAAAGATTGTGGAAACACAAGCCTTTCGCTGCCGAAATCGCCGATGGCTTTTTGTACGGCCGCGGCACCTTGGATGATAAAGTCACTGTGATTGGCATTTTGGAAGCGGTGGAGCACCTGCTTCAAAAGGGTTATCAGCCGGAGCGCGATTTCTACCTCGCCTTTGGCCACGACGAAGAAGTATCGGGTCACAATGGAGGAAAAAAAATCGCTGAATTATTGGCTTCCCGCAAGATCGAACTGGAATTTGTGATGGATGAAGGTGGGAGTATCCAGGTAGACGCGATTTCTGATATCCCTAAGCCAATTGCATTTGTGGGTGTTGCCGAAAAAGGCTACACCACCTTAACGCTGACGGCGGTAGGGGATGGTGGGCACTCTTCCATGCCGCCGCCCCAAACCAGCATCGGCGAATTGGCTACTGCCATTGACCGGCTCCAAAAACATCCTTTCCCGGCACGCCTGGAGGGAGCGGTGGGTTATTTGCAGGATTACCTTGCGCCGGAGATGCCCTTCGGCACCAAAATGGCCATGGCCAACCGCTGGTTGTTGAAATCCACCATCATTAGCATGTTGGCGCAGTCCAATCCGGGCAATGCCTCGGTGCGCACCACCATTGCTCCTACCATCCTGGAAGCCGGGGTAAAAGACAATGTATTGCCCATTGAAGCTATGGCCAAAGTTAACTTTCGGATTTTGCCCGGCGACTCCGTAAAGGGCGTGATTGCTCACGTCAAAAAAGCCATTGACAATGAGCGAATAAAGGTTGAATCAAATCAAAAATTCGATACCAATCCCTCTCCGGTTTCGGATACTGCCACTTTGGGTTTTCGACTCATTCACCGTACGATAAAACGTTGTTTTCCGGATGTACTGGTCGCCCCTTACCTGGTGTTGGGTGCAACCGATTCGCGTTTTTTCAGCACGGTTTCTCCCAATGTTTACCGCTTCATGCCCGTGCGCATGAACGACGAAGACCTCAAACGCCCACACGGCACCAATGAGCGGATCAGCACTGCGGATTTCAAAAATGTGGTAAGGTTTTATGTCGAACTGATCCAGGGCAGTTAAGCCCTTTTTTAGCAAACATTCATTATCTTGTTTCTTCATCAATTGTTCAACATCATGTTCAAATCATTTGCCCTTCAACCCATTACCTCGCTGGCTTTTTTGCTGCTCATCGCGGCTTTAAATGCTTGCCAGCCCCAAGCTACACCATCCGCCGACCACGTTCACCTGGAAGACTATTTCTCCAGCACCAGCGACGCAAATCCCAAATCCGGTGGAGTCCGTCTAATCCCCATCAAAACCTCCAAGGGTGAGTTCAAAGTTTGGACTAAACGTTTTGGCAACAACCCGAAAATCAAAGTGTTGCTCCTGCACGGCGGCCCGGCTTGCACCCACGAGTATTTTGAGTCTTTTGAAAGTTTTTTGCCGCAGGAAGGCATTGAATTTATCTATTACGATCAGTTGGGCTCGGCGTATTCCGATCAACCCAGCGATACCAGTTTGTGGAACCTCCCTCGTTTTGTGGAGGAGGTAGAACAAGTGCGTCAGGCCCTGGGCTTGAACAAAGACAACTTCTACCTACTGGGGCATTCCTGGGGTGGCATTTTGGCCATGCAGTACGCCCTGAAGTACCAGCAAAACCTCAAGGGTTTGATCGTGAGCAACATGATGGCCAGCTGCCCCAAGTACGGTGCCTATGCGGATAATGTACTGGCCAAACAACTGGACCCCAAAGTGCTGAAGGAAGTACAAGACCTAGAAGCCCAGGGGAAATATACCGACCCACGGTACATGGAGTTGTTGATTCCCAATTTTTACGAGCAACACATTCTGCGCATGCCTTCAGCAGAGTGGCCGGATGCGGTGAACCGCACTTTTGCCAAGATCAACTCTGTAATCTATGTCTCGATGCAAGGCCCCAGCGAGTTCGGAATTTCGGGCAAACTGGAAAAATGGGACGTGAGTGCAGAATTGCCCAAGATCAAAACCCCTACCCTGGTCATCGGTGCCAGCCACGATACCATGGACCCGGAGTACATGAAGTGGATGTCGACGCAGTTTCCCAAGGGGCAGTTTGTGTTGTGCCCCAATGGTGGGCACATGAGCATGTGGGACGATCAGGAGCATTATTTCCCTGGGCTGATTTCGTTTTTGAAACAGTAGGGATGTCATGGCTTTGTGTACCACCAAAGCGGCATTTTTATTAGCACAAAGAAAAAAAATAGAGGGACACAGAGGACACAAAGCAAAGCATCGTCAACATCTAACTTTGTGTCCTTTGTGCTGCCTTTGTGTCCTTTGTGCTTAAAAATGTCGCTTTGGTGGTTTTGTAAAAATTCAGAGTAGTTCATCTTCCTAGCGAAAACTAAAAACTTCCAGTATTTTACCCCACCTTTTAACCCTTAATCACCCTTTCTAATGTCACCCATTCCGAAAAACAGAATCGAATCCATTGATGTACTCCGAGGCATAGTGATGATCATCATGGCCCTGGATCATTCCCGCGAGTTTTTTCACAGCGGGGCTTTTACGGGTGATCCCCTGGATTTGGCGACCACCACGCCGATGTTGTATTTCACCCGCTGGATCACCCATTTTTGTGCGCCCATTTTTGTATTTCTTTCGGGTACATCGATTTATTTGCAAAGTTTGCGCAAGACGCCACAGGAGCTGCGTGCTTTTTTGCTCAAGCGGGGTTTGTGGCTGATTCTGGTTGAATTGGTGATCATGACCTTTGCCCTGACCCTTAATCCCCTATACAGCGTGCTGATTTTGCAGGTCATCTGGTGCATTGGCATTACCATGGTGATCATGAGTGTGTTGATTCGTGCCCCTTTCAAAGTTATTTTGGCAATCGGACTAATCATTGTGCTGGGACATAATCTTCTGGATATTCCTGAATCGGTCAAAGGCTTCCAACCTAATTTTTGGTGGATGCTGGTGCACCGTTCCGGGGCTTATCCAATTGTTACAGGTCGGGCTCTGCTGATTTTGTATCCATTTGTGCCCTGGACGGGTTTGATGCTGCTGGGATATTGTACTGGGGTCTTTTTTTCACCAAAATACGGAGTAGCGGAGCGGGGAAAAATGTTGATCAGAATTGGCTTGATTTGTTTGTTGCTACTAGTGGTGCTCAGGTCTGTGAATATTTATGGCGATCCTACCCATTGGAGCACCCAAAAGAATTTCCTTTTTAGCGTACTTTCCTTTTTGAACCTCAATAAATATCCACCTTCACTGCTGTATATGTGCATGACGATTGGCCCGGCGCTTTTGATGCTGGCCTGGTTGGAACGCCTGAATAATGGAGTTACCGGGGTGTTGCGCACGTATGGCCGGACCGCTTTTTTCTATTACATCCTCCATTTTTACCTGATCCACATTAGTTCGGCCATTTGTTTTTTTGGCAGAGGGCATTCCCTACAGGATGCAATAGATTTTGCTACCAAAAACCAATTCCCCTTCTTGTTTGCCATTCCTGGGGAGGGTTTTAGTTTGGGAATTGTGTATTTGATTTGGGTAGCCGTCGTCGCCGGATTGTACCCCTTGTGCAAATGGTACGATCGCTACAAAACGGGGCACCCGGAGAAGTGGTGGTTGAGTTATTTGTAATTTAAAAAGTGTAAATTTTCTGGTATATTCAAAAAGCCTAGGGCAAACGCATCAAATCTACACCCTTAGAATTTTTTCGAGATAATTTAGATTCAAGAGAACTTGGAGTCATCTTTTTGAAGTGCAATATCGGATTTTATGTTGATTGAGCGATTGGATGCGTTTGCCCTAGTCCTTTATGATGAAATACAAATAATTTTGTTTACATTTATAAATTAAGGAACGATGAAAAAAAACTATCACCTTTAAACACAGCTCTTTTGTCCTTACAAACCAGAGATCCAAACACACGCTAAGTGATTCTGAAATCTGTGGAATTTTATAAGTATTCACGTGGAATTTTAAATAAATATACAAGTATGAAACTTAAGCATTTTACACTTCTCTTCGTTGCATTTTTTGCAAGCGCTTTGATTTTATGGGGTCAAAAAACCATTACTGGCGTGGTTACTGACGCCAACTCTAATGAGCCCCTGATTGGAGCTACTGTATTCGTCAAAGGCACTACTACCGGAACGGTTACAGACATCAGCGGGGCGTATTCTTTGGCGGTTCCCTCCGGTGCTACCGTTTTGGTGTTTGGATTCGTAGGGTACGCAGCTAAAGATGTCCAAATCGGCGAGTCGACAAAAATTGACGCAGCGCTAACGATTGGGGCATTACTGGACAATTTTGTGGTTCTGGGAAGTCGTGCTGCAGCCCGCACCAGTACTCAATCTGCGGTGCCCATTGATGTGATCACGGCGAAAGAAATTAAAACTTTTGCCCAAACGGATGTTGGTCAAATTTTAAACTATGTGGCCCCTTCTTTCAACTCCAATCGCCAGACCGTAGCGGATGGAACAGACCACGTTGATCCCGCTTCATTGCGTGGGTTAGGTCCAGATCAGGTGCTGGTTTTGTTCAATGGAAAACGACGCCATACCTCCGCTTTGGTCAACATCAACGGAACGGTTGGCCGGGGATCGGTTGGAACGGACATGAACGTGATTCCCGTTGCGGCAATTGAACGGATCGAAGTTCTACGCGACGGTGCTGCGGCTCAATACGGATCCGATGCCATTGCCGGGGTCATCAACGTTGTATTGAAAAAGCAATACGATGGCTTGGCGGTATCCCTCACTACGGGAGCCAATTTTACCAACATGAAATACAATTCGCCCAACATCACTGGAGGGATCGATAGCCGCAGCGAAAGTATTACCGATGGCCAGGTTGCTCAAATTGACATCATGAAAGGATTTCGTTTGGGCAAAGGCGGTTTTACCGTTGCTGCGCAATACAACGACCGTGGAAAGACGAACCGTAGTGGCTTCGACAATATTCCCACTACCTACCTTGGCAGCAATGGCGGTTTCCCAGCCACACCTGCCGGTCAGGATCAGGCTACTTTCCGCAAAGGTTTAATTGCAGCGGATGCGGGACTTGCGACCAGCAACAACTACGATCGACACAATATGGTTTTTGGCAACTCTACCGCGCAGAATTACGGCGTATTCATCAATGGCGGGATTCCAACCGGAGACAAATCTGAGCTCTACTTTTCTGGCGGCATCACTTACCGCACTGGGCAGGGTTATGGCAATTACCGGGTGCCTGTTGCCAGAAACCAGCAGCCCCTTAAAGCAGATGGCTCACTCGTTTATCCCAATGGCTTTTTACCGGGTATCGAATCCGATATCAACGACCGTTCGGTTATCGTGGGTTACAAAACCATCATCAATAATTGGGATTTAGACTTGAGCAACACCTTTGGATCCAACAGCTTTCAGTTTTCAGTTTTCGATTCCGGAAATGCTTCACTGCCCAATAGCGACACCCAGCCTACCACCTTTGATGCGGGCAAGCTGAAGTTTGACCAAAATACGACCAACCTGGACATCTCCAGGCTCTTCGCGAAAGTCGGTCCCATCAAAAACCTGAACCTGGCTTTTGGATCAGAGTATCGTCGGGATCATTACCAAATTGTAGCGGGTGAAACCAATTCTTACTTTGGCAATGGGCGTACCGTTCCTACCGCTCCATTAACCGTTGGTGGACCCGCCCAGGGAACTGCGGTTGCTGCTCCTGGGGCACAGGTTTTTCCGGGGTATCAGCCCAGTGATGAAGTCAATAAAGCCAGAACGAACCTGGGTTTTTATACCGATATCGAAGGGGAGTTGGCCAATCGGTTGATGATTGGTCTTGCTGGACGTTTTGAAAACTATAGCGACTTTGGTTCCAACTTTAGCGGCAAAGTCACCGCACGTTTGAAGCTTACAGAACAAATTGCACTGCGAGGATCGGTAAGCTCTGGTTTTCGGGCCCCGTCGCTGCACCAGCGGTACTTTCAAAATACCAGTACCCAGTTTGTAAGCGGTCTGCCTTCAAATACACTTACCGTTAACAACGACAATCCCATCGCCCGTGAAAAAATCGGGGTAGATGCTTTACGACCCGAAACCTCAGTCAGTGTTGCTGGTGGTATTACCGCCAAAGTCAATAGCATCCTGACCGTGACAATAGATGCCTACAAAATCGACATCAAGGATCGGATCGTCTATTCTGGTGCATTTTCACGGTCTCTTTTAGGCTTTTCGGCTACGGAATACCTGGGTGTGAACAACGTCAATTTTTTTGCCAACGCTGCCAATACCAGGACTACAGGTATCGACATTGTTGCACACAGCCGTTTCCCCATCGGGAAAAGCAGCCTCAACTTTACCGTTGGTGCCAACTTCAACAAAAACGAAGTGACAGGCATCAACAGCACGCCATTGATCAACGATCCGGCTAAAAACGATCCAACTAAAACGCCAGACGACTGGTTCAAAAACCGTTTGTTTGACCGTCAGCAACGTTCACGGATTGAAGTTTGGCAGCCCAATAGCAAAATCAACCTGAGCTTGACTTATTCTACCGGGAAGTTTGACATCTCTATTCGTGCGGTGCGTTTTGGAGAGTCTAAATATGTACACAACCTGGATACCGAAGCAAAAAAAGCGGATGGTACTTTCTGGAACACCCAATTTGCTCGCGATGTAAGTGGAAAAGCCTTGATCGAACAGACCTTTGCACCTGTATGGATTACTGACCTTGTGCTGGGTTTCCGTGCATCCAAGTCGTTCAATATCTCGCTGGGTGCCAACAATATTTTTGATGTTTATCCGGATCAGATTTACATCGATCCCCGCAATGCCTATGGTAGCGTAGATTACTCTGCAGGTAGAGATGCTTCTAACCGGGGACGGTTATTGTTTCAACCCAATCAGGGTGGGTACAATGGCCGTTTTGCCTTTGTACGTTTGGGATACACGATTCAATAAAAGTCTAATCAAACAGGGTGGGTTGTCTGATTTGATGACCAAAGAAGCATATGTAATGGGGCTGTCTCAGAACGCAAGTTCTGAGACAGCCCTTGCAATATAAAGTGGATATAATTAATTTGAGGCCATAAACAAACACCTGCACGCCGAGGATGTTTTTGTCGCGGTATTTTCCAACTGCACTGGTTCTGGCGACATCTTCCTCGCTTTCTCCACGGGCAATCCTGGTGCCTTTCAGCCCAAAAAATTCACCAAGGTAGTCGAGTTACCCAATGATGAAATCAATCCCTTGTTTTACTCCTCCCTCCATTTCATTCGAAAGGGTTTTCTTACCATTCGGAGAATCAATCCTACCATTGGGAAAATGCTGCTTGTTTCCCCTCTCTGTCCTCAGCATTTTGTGACGGTGCCAACCCTGCTTGGCTTGTTCAAACATTTCACCGATTAAATCAAACAACATAAACCCTCTGAGACATGAGAACCAATTACCCTTTTTATCGTCTGTTCATTTTTGTGTTGTTCTTTTTCCTTCAGCAAGGGATTCAAGCACAAATCAGTGCTGTGGTATTCAATGAAAAGGAAATCCCCCTGGCTTTTGCCAATGTGCTCCTGTTAAAAGCAAGCGACACTTCCCTGGTCAAAGGCACCATCAGCGAAAACAATGGCGTCTTTAGGATAGACGACGTAAACGACGGCACTTACCTACTGGAAATCAGCATGATTGGCTTTCAAACCTACCGCAGTACTGTTTTTGAAGTAAAAAATAAAAAACCGATCAAGGATTTGGGGAACTTGGTGATTAAAGAGGATGTAGCCCTGTTGGAGGCCGTGGACGTTGTGGCCAAAAAGCCTCTCTTCGAGCAAAAAATTGACCGGATGCTGATCAATGTCGAAAACAGCATTACCGCTGCTGGTGCCACTGCACTCGAGATTTTGGAACGTTCACCTGGTGTGGTAGTCAATCGCCAAAACAATACCATTGCCATGACGGGTAAAGAGGGCGTCATTGTGATGATGAATGGAAAAATTAACCGGATGCCGATTAGTGCCGTGGTGCAATTGTTGGCCGGGATGCCCTCCAACAACATCAAAAGAATCGAACTCATTACTACCCCGCCAGCCAACTTCGATGCCGAAGGCAATGCCGGATTCATCAACATTGTGCTAAAACAGTCCCAAGACCTTGGGCTCAACGGCGCTTATTCCCTGACTGGTGGATTCGGCAAGGGCAGTATACTCGCAGGTGGGATCAATTTTAACTACCGCGAAAAAAACTTCAACCTGTATGGGGACTACTCGTATAACCGAAGAAACCAGGAATTTACGACCAGCATGGACCGAGAAGTGCAATTGAATGGAGAAACCATTCGTACCTTATTAGAAAGTGTGCGCAACCCATCGGCACAGCGCAACCACAACCTTCGACTGGGGGTAGACCTTGAGCTGACCAAAAAAACCATCCTCGGTGCGCTCATTTCAGGGTATGACAACCAATATAACCAACTTGGAATAACTCAATCCGCCCAATCAAGAAACGGCATCACCGATACGCTATTGAACATTAAGGTAGACGAAATCAACCATTGGCAAAATCTGGCGGGCAACCTCAATCTGCAGCACACCTTTAACGATGGCGAATCATTGACCTTTGATGCAGACTACCTCCATTATTACAACAACCAACCTGCCAATTATTACACCTCCTACCTCGATGGTTCGAACAAATTCCTGTTTCAGGAGCAAAGTTTCAGTGGAAAACTGACTCCCATTAATGTGGGGGTGAGCAGCTTGAATTACAGTAAGCGCTTTTCTGAAGCAATCAAAATGGATCTTGGTGTTAAAGGCACCCTTTCGCGCTTTGACAATGATGTGACCGCAGCCATGATCAAGAATGGCATTCAGGTAAAAGACCCCAGTCTCACCGCAAAATACCGTCTGGAGGAAAGTATCTTCGCAGCCTTTAGCTCCTTTGATGTAAAACTGGACGACAAAACCAGCATGAAACTGGGCCTGCGCTATGAATACACCAACTCCAACCTGGGCACCAAAGAACAAGCCAATATTGTCGACAGGCATTATGGTCGGTTATTCCCCAGTTTTTACCTGGCCCGAACGTTTAACGAAAACCATTCTGCCAACATCTCTTATGGCCGGCGCATCACCCGCCCGACCTTCAACGATCTGGCTCCTTTTGTGTTTTTTGTTGACCCCAATACCTTTTTGTCGGGCAATGCCGCTTTGCAACCTTCTTTTTCCAACAGTCTGAAATTGGATTACCGCTACAAATCGACCTTGATTTCCCTGTTGTATTCGGTGGAAGACAGTACCATCTCCCTTTTTCAGCCGAAGGTAATAGCGGGTACCAAAAAAGTTCTTTATGCCGCCCAGAATATGAAAAACCGCAAGTCTGCCGCATTGGTCTTTGCCCTGCCGATCAACTTGACCAAATGGTGGAACATGCAGAACAACCTGATTGCTACCTGGCAGGAAGTGAATGCCTATTTTGATAAAAACCTCATCCAGGTACACAACCAAAACCTGCAACTGGTTTGGATCAACAATTTTACCTTACCCAAAGATTTCAGCGCCGAAATGGTGGGCGTGTACCAAACCAAGGCCTTATCCGGGGCAGCAGTCACGCTACCTTACGGGGCACTGAATATTGGGATTCAGAAGAAATTCAAAGACAACCTGGGTACCCTACGCTTTGGCATCGACGATGTACTGAATTCAGCAAAATTGCGCTTTGGAAACAATCTCCCGCAATACAATGTCGTAAGCACAGTCGTTTTGGATTTCAGCCAACGCACTTTTAAACTCTCTTATGCTCGCAATTTCGGCAACAAGCAGCTAAAAAGCAACCGACAAAGAGCCACTGGTGCTGAAGAAGAACGTAGCAGAGTCAATAATTAATGATAGACACAAAGTGAGACGTTGACGACGTTTTGCTTTGTGTTCTTACCTTTATTTTAGGTATTTTACCCCACCTAAAACCTGCTCCTATGAAGGCCCTCTTTTTTTTCTCCTTAATCCTGTTTAGTCTCCAAGTTCAAGCCCAAAAGCCACGCGCCCGCGACATTGGCATCCCTTTCGAGGGTACGCCCGGAAAATACAACGCCATCACCGATGTAAAAGGGGTGGAAGTCGGCTACAGCACCATCATCTCTGGTCAGGGGCAAAACATCCGGGGTAAAGGCCCCGTGCGTACGGGTGTGACCGCCATCCTGCCCCGTGGCCGCGTCAACAACCCCGTCTACGCCAACTGGTACTCCCTCAACGGCAACGGGGAAATGACCGGCACCACCTGGATCACCGAATCCGGTTTTTTGGAAACACCCCTCATGATCACCAATACCAACAGTGTGGGGGTGGTGCGCGACGCGGTGTTGAAATGGTTTGTGGATCACCACTGGTACCAGGAAGATTTTTGGTACACCTATCCCGTCGTAGCCGAAACTTACGACGGTTTCCTCAACGACATTTACGGCTTCCACGTCAAAGAAAGCCATGCTTATGCTGCACTCGACAGCGCCAAAACTGGCCCCATCAAGGAAGGCAATGTGGGTGGGGGCACGGGCATGATGTGTCTGGGTTTTAAAGGTGGTACGGGTACGGCTTCGCGGATCGTCAAAATCGCCGACTCGACCTACACTTTGGGGGTATTGGTCCAATCCAATTTTGGTTCCAAAAAGCATTTCCGCATTGCAGGTGTGCCCATCGGTCAATTGTTGAAAGATACACTGAACTACGAATTCAAACAGGCCCCGCAACACTACCGCAAACCCGGCGATGGCTCGATCATTGTTGTCGTCGCTACCGATGCGCCCCTCCTACCCCACCAATTAAAACGGATTGCGGCCCGGGTACCGCTGGGTATCGGCATCGTTGGCGGGCGGGGCGAAAATGGCTCTGGCGACATCTTCCTCGCCTTCTCCACGGGCAATCCTGGCGCGTTTCAGCGCGAAAAATTCACCAAAGTGGTCGAGCTGCCCAACGATGAAATCAATCCGCTGTTTGACGCTACCGTTCAAGCCGTGGAGGAAGCCATCATCAATGCGATGGTTGCCGCCGAAACGATGGAAGGCATCAATGGCAATAAGGCATATGCTTTGCCGCAGAAGAAAGTGCTGGAGTTGTTGCGAAAGTATGGGCGGGTGAAGTGAGTATTAAAATCTTCACATGCTTGATTTAGAAGTTTTTTTGTGAAAAAAATAGAATTTAACTGAGCCAAAAGTGTATTTTTTTACCTACTTTTGGCTCGGTTAAATTCTATTTTACATGCAAGCATTTATTGGTCGAGAATCTGAACTGCAACTTTTATCGGACGTGTTAGACTCGTCAGGACCTGAATTGGTGGCCGTCTTTGGTCGCCGCCGAGTAGGTAAGACCTTTTTAATCCGCCATGCTTACGAGAAACAAACCGTTTTTGAATTTTCAGGTATAAAAAATACATCTGCTACAAAGCAACTCGAACGATTTGCATTGGCATTGGGCAAAGCGTTCAAATTGGAATCGACTCCTAATAAACTTCGTTCCTGGTTGGAAGCATTCAGCTTACTTGCCGATTTGCTCGAGCAAAAGCCCTCCAAAAAGAAAAGAGTGGTCTTTTTGGATGAATTTCCGTGGCTGGATAGTCCTCGTTCTGGGTTCCTGAACGCTTTCGACTATTTTTGGAATAGTTGGGCCACCAAACAATCTAACCTGGTGGTGGTAATCTGTGGCTCCGCTGCATCCTGGATGATTCGTAATGTGGTTAGGAACAAGGGAGGGTTGCACAATCGTTTGACCCGGCGAATTCGCCTGATGCCTTTTAATTTGATGGAAACGGAACAGTTTCTTCAAAGTCAGCGAATCCGGCTTAAACGTTATCAAATTTTACAATTGTACATGATGACCGGCGGTATCCCTCACTATTTAAAGGAGCTGCGTCGAGGCGAGAGTATAGAGCAGGTGATTGATCGCTTGTTTTTTGCTCAAGACGGATTATTGCGCGAAGAATTTGAGAACCTGTATCCTGCGCTTTTTGATCAACCAGAACGCCACCTTGAAGTAGTCAGGGCTTTGGCAAACAAACCTTCCGGGATGACCAGAAATCAAATAATCGAAAATTGTGCCTTACAATCCGGGGGATCAACAAGTAAAATGCTGGAGGAGCTATTGGAATCTGGTTTTGTCCAACACTTTAATCCATTTGGCAAAGCGGCCAAAGACGTGCTGGTCTGCACCTTTCACGCGCTGGGCGTGCGCATGCTGCGCCAAGACGGCG
>JAIYAV010000389.1 GCA_027488855.1 Saprospiraceae bacterium | reverse complement strand
GTGCTAAATGATGAGGCGCTAATGGGCGCAAATCGCTTCTCCATGGCTGTACCTTGTGTTTACTATATAGAACGCTTTTATTATACTACTTGTGTGTATACCGTAGCCCTAGCGGGGCTTCCGTTGCGCAAAAGAATTGTCATTGCCTTCGGGCAGGAACAAGTCGCCAGTATTTTATTAACTTGATTTTCAATTGGATTCAACCTTACTCGTCTTCCATTTAATACCGATCAACACATCTAACATCTTGTAACCCGCTGTTTCAACGGCGGGATTGAGTGCTAAATTTCTCTCACATCTAACATCACTACAGAGGCTTACATCTACTACCATTTCATGATGCAAGCCTCTGTAGTGATGTTAGATGTGAAGGGTGGGTGCGCTTGGATCCACCCGTTGAAACGGGCGGTTACAAGATGTTAGATGTGTTTGTTGATATAGTCCAAGTCTTTCGCCAGCATGGCGCATTTCCAAATGAAATAAGCCATTTTTCCCCAATGACACTTCGTAAGAAAACACCCTATAAAAACTTATCCACCAACAACTTACAATCAAAAACCTAAAATTACTGCTTCGTAACACTCCCCAAATTTTAATTCGCTGGAAAACAAATCCAAGCTTACCTTTGAATTAATGCATGATTTTAAGCAGCAATCCGCTTTTTGACTGCCGCCACAAAGGCACTAAGACAACGAAGTACTCAATCTTAGTGCCTTTGTGGCCTCTGGATAAAAGCATTGCCAGATTTCAACGAAAACACGGACATGGAATTGAACAAGTACAGCAAGATCATTACGCAAGACCGCTCACTACCCGGCGCACAAGCCATGTTGTATGGCATTGGTCTGAGCGAGGAGGATTTGAAGAAGGCCCAGGTTGGCATCGTCAGTACGGGCTGGGAAGGCAATACCTGCAACATGCACCTGAATGGTTTGGCCGATCTGGTCAAACAAGGGGTGTTGGAAAGTGACCTGGTGGGTTTGATTTTCCATACCATCGGGGTCAGCGACGGGATTTCAAACGGCACTTCCGGGATGCGTTATTCCCTGCCTTCCCGCGACATCATTGCCGATTCGATTGAAACCGTAGCTGGTGCGCAATTTTACGACGCCATTGTCCCCATTGTGGGTTGTGATAAAAACATGCCTGGTGCCATGATCGCCCTGGGTCGCCTGAATCGCCCTTCGATTCTGGTGTACGGTGGTACGATCAGTTCCGGCCACCACAACGGTCGGAAACTCGACATCATCTCCGCTTTTGAAGCCTACGGCCAGTCTGTAGCTGGAAAACTGGAAGACGACGAGTACAAAAAAATCGTCCAAAATTCCTGCCCAGGCTCCGGTGCCTGCGGCGGCATGTATACGGCCAATACCATGTCTTCCGCCATTGAGGCCCTGGGCATGTCCTTGCCTTTTAACTCTTCCATCCCGGCCAATCACCCCGAAAAACTGAATGATTGCCACCGGGTAGGAAAAGCCATCCTGAATGTATTGGCCAAAGACCTGAAACCCCGCGAAATCATGACCCGCGAAGCATTTGAAAATGCCATTCGCGTCATCATCGTCCTCGGTGGTTCTACCAATGCGGTGCTGCACCTCATTGCCATGGCCAAATCGGTTGGAGTGCCTTTGACCATCAACGACTTCCAGGCCATGAGCGACAAAACACCTCTCCTGGCCGACCTCAAACCTTCCGGCAAATACGCCATGGAAGATTTGTACGGCGTAGGTGGAGTGCCTGGAGTAATGAAAATGATGTTGGCAGAAGGCCTGCTGCACGGCGACTGTATGACCGTAACGACTAAAACCGTAGCAGAAAACCTCGCCGAAATAGCCGGACTTACGCCCGAGCAATCCATCATCAAACCACTCAGTGAACCGATCAAAGCCTCGGGTCACATCCAGATTTTGTACGGCAACCTCGCTACCGAAGGGGCTGTAGCCAAAATCACGGGCAAAGAAGGTGAATACTTCCGAGGCCCAGCGCACGTCTTTGATTCAGAAGAAGAACTAAATGCAGCCATCGCCGCTAAACAATTGAAGGCGGGTGAGGTTATAGTTATCCGTTACTGCGGTCCACGTGGTGCACCGGGTATGCCTGAAATGCTCAAACCAACTTCTGCCATCATGGGTGAAGGTTTGGGTGATAAGGTAGCCCTGATCACCGACGGTCGTTTTTCGGGTGGTACCCACGGCTTTGTCGTTGGGCACATCACCCCTGAAGCGGAGCGCGGTGGCAATATCGCGCTGGTCCACAATGGCGACGAGATCAGCATCGACGCCGGGAACAATACGCTCATTTTGCATGTTGATGACGACGAGTTGGTCATCCGCCGTGCCGAGTGGATTGCCCCACAACCGAAAGCAACTTTTGGAATCCTAGCCAAATATCGACACATGGTCTCATCTGCCAGTGAGGGATGTGTTACAGATCAATTTTAAAACAGCTGATGGCAGTCAGCCATCAGCTATCAGCTATCAGCCTTACGTCGTGATCACTTAGTATAGTCGAAGTGCCACTACTAAAGGCTGATAGCTGATAGCTGACGGCTGACGGCTGACAGCTAAACAATCCATCTATGGAAAGTTCGCAGGCGACAGCCACTTTAGAGCCTGAGGCCGCTACCACTGCAACTAAAATTTCAGGCGCAGAGGCGGTACTCCGTTGCTTTTTAGAAGAAGGAGTAGATACTATTTTTGGTTACCCCGGCGGCGCGATTATGCCCATTTACGATGCCCTGTACGATTATCAGGATCGACTGCGGCACATCCTGCCCCGCCACGAGCAGGGAGCGGTACACGCTGCCGAAGGTTATGCCCGCGCTACCCGCAGAATTGGGGTCGCCATGGCCACATCAGGCCCCGGTGCGATGAACCTGGTCACGGGTCTTGCTGATGCTTTATTGGATTCTACCCCGATCGTCTGCGTCACCGGTCAAGTCTTTTTTCACTTATTGGGAACGGATGCCTTCCAGGAAACCGATGTGATCAATACCACCATGCCGGTTACCAAATGGAACGTACAGGTCACCCGCGCCGATCAGATTCCGGCAGCGATGGCCAAGGCCTTCCACATTGCGAACACGGGTCGTCCCGGCCCAGTTTTGGTCGACATCACCAAAAATGCGCAAAACGAACTCATGGAGTTCTCTTACCAGCGCAAACCAGTCATTCGCAGCTACCATCCTGCTTCCAAGCCCGATGCTGAAGCGCTGCGTGATGCTGCTGAGTTGATCAACAATGCCCAGAAGCCAATGATTCTGGCGGGTCATGGCATCCAGATTGCTCATGCCCAGGAAGAATTTAAAGCTTTTGTAGAAAAAACGGGCATTCCGCTGGCTTGTACCATCCACGGTTTGTCCAGTATCCCCAACGAGCATCCCTTGCACATGGGGATGTTGGGCATGCACGGCAACTACGGGGCCAACATCAAACAAAACGAATGTGATGTGCTCATTGCCATCGGCATGCGTTTTGATGACCGTGTAACGGGCCGCCTCGACAAATACGCCAAGCAGGCCAAAGTCATCCACATCGAAATCGATCCTTCGGAAATCAATAAAAATGTACATGCCCAGGTCCCCATTTTAGCGGACGCCAAACAGGCATTAAAGGGTCTTTTGCCTTTGGTGGTGGAAAAATCTTACCCTGAATGGGTTGCAGAGTTCCATGCCTGTGACGACATCGAATACAGCAAAGTCATTCACCGCGACATGCAGCCTTCTCCCGAAGGGGAAATCCGCATGGGCATGGTGGTCAACGAGGTATCTGAACAAACCAAAGGTATGGCCATTGTCGCTACCGATGTGGGCCAACACCAGATGGTGGCTGCCCGCTACTACAAATTCAAGGGTACCAATCAGTGGGTGTCTTCGGGTGGTGCAGGTACGATGGGTTATGGCTTACCAGCTGCCATGGGTGCTAAGATGGCTGACCCTGACCGCGAAACCGTTGTCTTCATCGGCGATGGTGGGTTCCAAATGACCTTGCAAGAATTGGGTACTTGTGCCCAATGGCACATTGGCGTGAAAATCGTGATCCTCGACAACAACTTCCTGGGCATGGTGCGCCAATGGCAGGAACTGTTCCACGAACGCCGCTATTCTTCGGTAGAATTGGTCAACCCCAATTTTGTCAAAATTGCCGAAGGTTTTGGTGTAACCGGAAAGCACATCACCAAACCAGAAGAACTAAAAGATGCCATTGCCGAAATGTTGGCCCACGATGGCCCCTACCTTTTGCACGTGAGCGTGGAAAAAGAGGCAAACATTTTCCCAATGGTACAGGCGGGTTGTGCAGTGGATGAGATCGTGCTTGAATAAGTGAAAAGTGAAAAGTGAAAAGTGAAAAGTGAAAAGTGAAAAAAATACATTAAACCGTGAAATCCAAATGGTGTCCCTGCTTTTCGCTTTTCACTTTTCACTTTTCACTCCTAAAAAAAAACCATGACCAAAGAATATACGCTCACCGTTTTTACGGAGCACCAAACCGGGATGTTGTCGCGGGTAGTATCGATTTTTACCCGACGTTACAT
>JAIYAV010000157.1 GCA_027488855.1 Saprospiraceae bacterium | reverse complement strand
ATCATATTGGGATGCACTTCACCCCACAAGCGATGGAATAAAAGAGGGTTTTTTAAACGTAAAGCTTCGGAGCCATTCGGGCATACTGCAATGAAATAACCGGAGTCCTTGAGTTTGTTTTTGGCCACGGCAATCATGTCACGAATCGAGGGATGGTGTTCAATCACGTGTGAACTAAAAAATACGTCTGCTCCATCCTGTAGTGCATCTTCCCGGGTTTCAATATCGACCCCGAGTTGTTGTATGCCAAAAGCAGCCCGACTACGGGAGATCTCGTAGCCCTGCACCGTAAAACCGAGTTGTTGAAATTGATAAGTCATGTAGCCCCAACTGCAGCCGTAGTCAATTAGTCGATTTTCCTTGTAGTGCTGGGTACCGAAGATTTGTTGGAATATGGGGAGTAACCAGGTGATACTGCGTACTGTACTTTGAAAATTTTCTTGCTTTAACTGCTCAACAGTAGCTTCGTCTGGTAAGTCTGTTGTAATTCCAGGCTGTTCGTAGGCGTTTTCATAATAATCCTGGTTGTGGAGACTGTTTTTTTCATAAGGATGACGGTGCAACAAGCCACAATGTTTGCATTCCTTTAGTACTGTAAACAGGTACTTTCGGTCAATAGTAGCTAAGTTTTGACCCTGGCAAAAAGGACAAAGTGCTGGACTCCAATAGCGGAGTGCCGAATCCAGCAGATACTTTAATTTTCCAGTATAGCGCATCACCCACTGATTTTTTTCAAAGCTTCCACCAGGCGTTCTCCATATGCATCCCAGGTAAAAGACTTTATTTTTTCCAAAGCGGCCAATCGCATTTTTATTACAAGTTGGGGTTCCTTGTAAAGCAGTAACAGTTTTTCCACAATGGCTTCCACGGAGTGAGCTTCTATCACGAATCCATTCTGGCCTTCCTCCACAATGGATTCACCGCCAGAGTTTTTAGTACAAATCAAGGGCAACCCACAAGCCATTGCTTCCAATTGTACATAAGCCATTCCTTCATCCAGACTGGATAATACAAAAACCGAGCCCTGCGAATAGTAGTTTTTAAGTTCAGCCTGTTCTACCCTGGGAAGGTGCTGAATCCGCGACCTATAAGCAGAAAAATGGCCTTCGAAAGCTTTTTCTACGCTGCCAATCAGCAGGCATTCTACGGGAATACCCTGTTCTTGCAGGTTTTTGATGGCCTCCAACAAATAAATACTGCCCTTGCGTACCCCAATGGTGCCCACACAAACCACGCGAAAAACCTCGTCGGTTTTGGGCACGGGATGAAAGCGCTCCAGATTGGCACCATAAGGGTTGATGATTAATTTAGGTGCGGGGTAGCCATAATCGAGTAAGGATTGGGCTACATGCTGCGAGGGGCACAGGATGTAATCAGCCAGGGTACATTCCTGGGCTTCCCGCCGAAGTAAAATCTCCGGTGAAGGATCATCAAAAGGAATGTTCAACCTTTGGTATTCAACCTGCAACAAATCACGTTGGTAATAGCCATAAGAGCCACATTTTTCAAGGATCAGTAAGCTATTTTTCCGTTTTGCTTTTTGCATTTGCCATAAGCTGCTCCATGCCCAGCCAATGTAGATCGAACTTTTGCGCCCCAGGAGGGCCGCTACCGCATCAAAACAATAAATGCTGAATACATCCACCCACCTCAAGAAGCGTCGGTTTTTGACCTTCAGGTAACTGTTCAATAGTACATTTAATACAAAAAAAGGTGGCAAAAACAGCACTTTTTTGCGTGGCAACACTGCACGGCCCATGTATTTCCAGGGCAAATGTGCGGTGATGACTTGATTAAGCAAACCTCTTCGGTGCAACTGGGCGGCCATATAATCTGAGTGAAACTTGGTGCCGCAGGAGACATTTATTTTGTTGGGGACTTCCATTTTAGCGTCTGACGATGAGATTTTGGTACAGTTGCTCATATTGCCCCACGATGACCCGATCACTAAAGAATAGTTCGGCACTTTTGCGGCAATTGTGGCGTTCGATTTGGTCGATTTGGTATACGCTAGCTATTAGTTCGGGTAGAGTGTTGCCAATGAATCCGTTTATACCAGGCTGTACCACTTCGGGTACCGCCCCTCGATGCATGCCAATTACGGGCGTTCCACAAGCCAGCGCTTCGGCCATAACAATCCCAAAGGGCTCATCCCACAAAATGGGCATCAAAAATGCAGCGGCTCGACCTAGCAATTCATTCTTTTGCTGGTCATCGACAGGACCAATGTACTGGATTTGTTGACCATCCAGATGGGGTTTGATCTGTTCCTGAAAATAGTGTTGAAACTGAGCATCGTTGGGGACATTGCCCGCCAGGATCAACTTTTTCCCAGTTCGTCGGGCAATCTCGATGGCCAGATGGGCGCCCTTGACATGTTCTACCCGGCCCAAAAAAACCAGCGGAGCATCAGCTGCGACCTGATGCTGGAAGTTGTATACCTGCAGTGGTACCCCGTTGTGGATTGCGTAAGCAGGGGCGTAGGGACGAATTTTGGCGGCAATGTATTCACTACACCCCGTAAAAGCCAGGCTGCCTTTTTTGGACAATTGTACTGCCCACTGGATGCCGCTCAGCGTGGGTTCACGCTGGTAGCTCATCAACTTGGGCAAACCCCAGGGTAAAATCGGTAACAGGTAGGCCAAACGACCAAAGGCGTGAACCAGATCGTAGCGCCCACGAGCGAGTGTCTGGGCTACCGTCAATGTATTGCGCAAAGTGTCCAGTGGGTGTCGAGGGCGCAAGCCCGGGTAAGGCACGAGTTCCACCGGAACTTGTGAATTAGGGTGTGCAATCAAGGTGACTTCGTGACCACGTTCGACCAAACCCCGCACCAACATGTCGATGATACGTTCGATGCCGCCGTAAAGTTGGGGTGGTACGGGGATTTCGGGGTCAGCCGTGATGGCGATGCGCATGCAAAATCTGTTGATGATTAATTATACCTGATTTTTTCATAGATTGCATGCACCTTTTTAGCATTTTTCCAGCCTACTATTGTAGCTAGTGCTCTCCGCATTTCCCCTCCAGATAATGGTACGTTACTTCCACCTAATCTTTTGATCCAGTCTTCAAGTTGAGTACTGAGATCAGGGAACTGGGGGTAAGCCTGATATGCCCATTGCTGTAACACATTCGCACAAATTTTTCTGACTCGTAAAGAGTTTTCAAATTTCAACAAATGTTCTACCCCTAATTTGTTGGATAGGATAGCCTTTTCAAGTGCGTCTCGATTCAAAATACCAGAAAGTGTATTGGCATTCCCTGAGCGGTAGTACAATTTTGCTTCAGGCGTAAAGATTACCTGCTCCGAATTGAGTAAAACCCGAATGAAAAAGTCAAAGTCATTGTTAAGGCTTAAGCGCTCATCCCAAAGGCCGCTTTTCTCTAGAACAGCTCGGGGTATTAACCAAAGTCCACACTGCATCATATTTACCCCTTGCTGCAAGGAATCGACCAGCCAATCAATTGGCGACATGTCTTTCCAAACAGATTCAGGGTTTAGTTTAAAAGTAGACAGATCATTGTTGTAAAACCTGCCCCACTCTGCTGAAGCTACCTTATCTTCACTACCATTCAACCGCTGCAGTTGCAACTCTATACAATTGGAAGAAAGTAGATCATCAGCATCAAAAAACTTAATGTACGTACCGGAAGACTCCGCATAGGCTCGGTTACACGCTGTACATTGCCCCTGATTATTTTGGTGTACCACTTTCAATCGATTGTCGTGGATGGCACCTAGAACTTCTTCAGTTTTGTCTGTAGAACCATCGTTAACCACAATTAATTCAAGATTATGGTAGGTTTGTTTGAGCACAGATTCAATAGCGTTTCCTATATAATTCTCAGCATTATATGCTGGCATTAATACAGAAACTAGAGGAGGATTCATAGTTATTTTCGTAACTGAGGTTTAAGTAATCTAATTGTGAACTCCCTAAACCTAATTGCAAAAAAAGGATTTATTTTGCAGAGTAGCGTAAATAGAGGACCTTGATCTAAAGGATACTTAGTATTCTGAAGTTGAATGGCCAATTTGATACAATTATCCGCTGTAGTAAAATCTTTTAAGGAGGCAGCTGACCCTGATGCTTTCCATAGTTTAGAAGTAAGTTCTTTAGCATACTTGTGCCCAACTTGTTGAGCTGCTTTATGCAAAACTTCATAATGCGCTTGAATACATTTAAGCTGATTGGCTCCCGACATGGACCCGCCTACCCGGTAATTAATGATCGAGACTTCTGGCTCAGCAGAAAACCTAAGTCCATTTACTGCAAGCCGAATGTGAAAGGCCACATCTTCGTTGAACAATACTTTGGGGTCGGTATCATAACCACCAACTTCCAGCACTTTTTCCTTGCGATAAAGCCCACAAAATGGATTGATTTGCTCCAGAATGGAATATGCAACAGGGTCTGTCTCCAGTTGCTCGCGATTGAATTGGCGAATCATCAATACCTTATTGCTTTCATTGTCACGCCATTCGTAATCAAACAGCACAACATCTGGGCAGTGTTCCTGCTGTATCCACTTGTGGGCAAGTTTGGTGAAATTTGGCAATAATTCATCGTCTGCATCATGAAAATGAATCCATCGACTTTTCGCTGCTTGGGCAAGTCGATTTTTTCCCGCAGAGCAACCTACATTCACTTCGCCTTCAATAACCGTAGCTCCGAAGTTCTGGGCAACCTCAACCGTGTTGTCGGTACTACAATCATTGTAAACCAGGATTTCATCAAATGGAATCTCTTGGTTGGCTGCTGAGGCCAGTAGTCGCGGTAGACACCAGGCTGCATTGTAGGCAGGGATACAAAGAGCAATTGTGCTCATTTTGGGAATAATCTTTTCAGCATTCGTTGGCCCAGGTACTTAACAAGTTCCTTTAGAGGCCATTGATCAAGTTGAGTGGTTCTTTTTATGTAATCCTTGGAGGGGTAATATGCCCGATATCGCCATTTATAAATGTTCATTGGCATCCTTGAGTCGTCATTATCCAATACTTTTCTGTAGAGTGCTAGATTTTCCGCAACTAGTTTTTCTTTGTTACACAAAAGATAAAAGTTATCCTTTTGAGCGGTGATTAGTTTTGTCTTTTCATTCACAGTTAAATTGACTGCTCGATGTAAAGCTTCAAAAAGAGAATCTGGAGAATTACTTTCTACAAGGAGATCGATTGGCATATTTTCGAGTAGTGAGTACCCTCCAGCGCCGCTGCTACAGACCAAAGGTTTGTTAGTATTTATCCATTCAGCTATTGTAAGGTTAAACATATCCCAAGTGCTAGGAACTATTCCAAATGTAGCATTTTGCATCCAAATTTGGCACTCTTCTGTTGGCCGGGCACCAATAGGAATAATCTTTTCACCCCAGATGCCTGGATATTTTTTGGCAAGGTATGAGCTATACGAGGATTCAAATTCTTTGTAAGACGTATCTCTTCCCATCCAATAGATTGGTATACCAATTTCATTGTACTGAAGTGCTTGGCAAAGTATTTCAGCACCCTTCCAAGCTTGAATTCTTCCTACAACTAATGCGTAAGGCTGACTAGGCACTTCCTTTGGGGGGATATTTCTACCATTGTCATTCAAGTCTATGATGGGGTAGATATGCTGGACCTCTTTCTCTAGTTCTTGCTGCCAGAATTTTTGGTTATTGTAGCTGTATGTAACAAGATTATGTACTAAAGCTAAAGTTTCAAGTTCTAATGTACTGGTTAAATGGGCGTAGATGTGTAAACTTTCTCTTGGATCATAGTACTCAATTTGAGCAATACTGCCATGTAATCTAGTTATCAAATTTTTATGCCCATCTAAAACAAAGGGTAGGTAATTCCAGCCCCAATCCGTTGTTTCAATGATATCAAAGCCTTCTCCCGCATTGGCTTGCTCATAAAGACCCCAAGCCGCGGCTAAATGACCTTGTATTTCTGGCCAGGAAGAAAAGTGAGAGAACTGAGAAAAGTATTTTTTATATGTTTTGGGGTTTAAATACGATATAGAGATTCCTTCCCAATTTATTGGATTTAGTCTCTGCTCAGTAGCACTTCCTACAAAAATCTTGATTTCAGAACAGTAAGGCTTAATTTTACTAATGTAGTGTAAATAATAAGTTGCTAGCCCACCTCCAGGGTGAGGATACAATTCTGGAAGTACAAATGCAATTTTCATTTCTTTATGAGAACTGATCTGACAAAGAGCTTAGTGCCTAAGTATACTTGAATCAAAAGGTGTTTAATATAGAATGTATTGAATCGCATTTTGGAAATTATAGGTTTTATTTCAACTAAAATATTCTTAACATTGCCTTGGGTAATTGCAGCTGATAAAATACGGCACAGAGAGGCAAAATATCTTTTTTCTACTATTTCTTTATTACCTGGTGATAATTCAATGTATCTTTGCATTATTTTTTCTTCTACAGAAGAAAAAATTTTAAGTCTTTGATAATTATTACTCATAGACCATGCACCACCAGGATGCGCCCGATAGGTACATGCAATCCTATTAAGATAAATTCCATACTGCCCGGATTCTAGCAAAAACAACCCAAAACTTGTTTCATCACAAGGGAAACCATTTCTCATAGAGTCTGTTAATAAAGAAGAATTTCTATACATAATCGAAGAGATTTTCATGTATTTTCCATTCGACAACAAATCAATCCAATGTATTTTTACTCCATTCTCCATGTTGTATATGTTTTTCTTTTTATTCCCTTCTTGGTCTATTATAACTACATTTGTAAATACTGCATTGCAACTTTGGTCTACAGCTAGCAGATCATATTGCATTTGAAGTTTATATTCATCTAACCAATAATCATCACCTTCTAAATATGCAACATATTGTGCATTAGATGCGGACAATAGTTGAATCCAGTTATTAAGTGGTCCAACATTATGTTCTTGCAATATTAATTTGATTAAATTTGGGTGCTTAGCCTGGTACTCCATAATTATCTCTCGCGCACCATCAGTAGAATAGTCATCTGCTATAATGATTTCCCAGAAGAAATCTACTTTTTGCATCAAGACACTATCTAGCGCTTCTCTGATGTATTTAGCATGATTATAAGTCATTATGCAAACAGATACCAAAGGTTGGTCCATCTTATTGTTTTCTTTTTTACGCATTAAAAAATACGGAGCTGCGCGACTAGGCTATGGTAAGACCTGAAGTCGTCTACATCACTATTTTATACGTGCACTGCATTTTTTGCATCAAAATACTTTCAATAGCTTGGCTGATAAACTTTATATGATTATATGATTACAAACCAGCATCGCAATACATACATCAGGGTTCTTAATCCCAGTATTGATTATTTCGTAGGAGTTCATAATAATCTTGTTTAGTTATCCCAACCATGATTCGATTCCAAAGCTTATTTTTTCTAAAATACCATTCTCTTTGTGTCCCTTCTACTTTCCATCCACATTTATCCACATAAAGCTTAAGTGATGCTGTATTATACTCAATCATGGAACCGTCGAGGCGGTTTAGCCCTAATTCTTCAAATGCATAGCGCATTATTGCCATTACCGTATCTAAGCCGTAGCCTTTACCGCGAATATCAACATCACCCAGCATCATACCGTGAAAGGCATTTCTATTTTTCCAATCAATATCCACCAAATTGGCTGTTCCAATTAGACCCAATTCAGGAGCCTCAATAGCAAACCGTTGATTAAGGCTTTTAACGTTGAGGGAAGAGAACCAGGCTTTTTGATCCTGCATATTGGTTGGGAAATGCCATCCGCCTAACCAATATTGGATTTCAGGGTCGTTTGCCCATTTGTGAAGTGCAGGCAAATCAGCCTCCTCTATCGCCCGCAATGTAATTTTTTTCCCATTGATATTCATAAGCTATCGATTTTTGAAAATACATAATCCATATCGTTTAAATCATATCGCTGATCTACCGGCAAACAGTTTAGGAACGTAGCCAGGAAAAACGAGTAAGAGTTTTTTGGCGCATTGTTAAGAACGTTGGGCCAAAAAGTTGGAACGTAAATTCTATTTCTGATTAGAAATTGTTTTAAATTTATATTCGCGATTAAATAAGGGTAATTCATGGGTGCTTGGTTTGTTTCTCTTGATGCAACAATCTTGTTTGATTTCCCCAATTTATCTTTCAGGAAATCAAAGTTTTTTTTCCTTTTTTTCATAACATTGCTATAATCTATATTATTTAATATTGCTATTGTACTTTTCGACATTTTCCTCATTGGACAATTTTTCAACTGCTCTTCGTGTGTTAAAAAATCATGGTATCCAGAAGAAGCCCCTTTTTCCATACGTAGAAATAAGTGGCTTGTCCTATAGGTGGAATTATCATCTTCTATGTCCTTAAAGAAAGTTTTACTGTCTTTAAGGAAGACATATCCTCCGTCTGGAACGCCAAAAAATTTTCGAGGTGAATAAAAAGTATCATGTGTTCGAATAGGTTGATCGAAAAATGCCTGAGAAAAATCAAAGCAAATTTGTTCAGATATGCTGGCTAGATATTGGCAATTATTTAGGTTGATTCCAAAATAATTAATATACAAAAGGCATGAATCGGAATTTAATTGCTGAAAATCAAATTCAGGAAGCCAATTATCTTGCAAATCATAATATCCAACTTCTAGTTCCAATTTTTTTAACGGTTCTAAAAGGACATCGCAGAAAAAAAATGGTAAAAACACTTTTTTATACCCCCTAACCGTCAAGATCATTTCAAAAGCATTTCTCCCCGAGTTTACGGCGATTACACTAGAATGAAAGCTCCCTGTATTATTTAACTCTAGCTCAAAATATCCGCCAATTTCTTTCATATTAAGTCGTGTTCATGAAAAAAATCGGCTATTTGCTTTGGATCATTATGCATCATCACATCAATTATAGAAAGCCAAGGAATGAATTCTTTGTATTTAAATTGATTATAAAAAATGGGTCTTTGCTTCATGAAGTACAAATTAATCCCATTTCTAGAAAAAGTTTTATGATCATATAACTCCATTCCTCCAATTGCATTAATATAAACAGTTGCGCTTTCTTTTTTACATATATCAATTACCCTTTCCTGAGCTTTCAGCGTTTGGTTTTCGTAAACAGCACTCGTAGATATAAATGAAGTTTTTATACTTAAATATTGACAAGTATTCAGAATGCTTTCCTTTGCCATTTCTGAAATCAGTTCAGTATCATATAAAAATGTTTTCTGTATAAGTGGGAATACATTATTATAATAAGGCGCTTTTTTATATGATTGCTCAATAGTCTTTAAGGTTTTTTCTATCCAGTTTCTACTGTGGATTCTTATCTCGTTTATTCTCGAAAAAGAGCTTTGAGCCTGTAACGGTATTGTAAAGTATAGTGGCTTTTGGTTAACTAAAATTTGGTTTCGGTTTACCCAACCGTTTTTCATATAATTTACATCATCATAAAAAACAAAGCGATCAACAGCATTAATTAATGAAAAATAGCCAATATATGGAAAAATATAGGGTTGCATTATTGCTACTTTCATTACAAACTATTAATAATTCATTGATCGCATCACAATCCTACAAATAAAATCAATTTCCTCCTTGGACAATTGATAATACAGTGGCAAACATAAGACCCTTTTGGCAATTTCTTCCGCAACAGGAGTGTTGCTTGGATTAAAAACTTCAACACTGCTCAAAGAAGGATAAAAATAGCGCCGAGGAAATATCAAATTGGCTTCAAGGTCTTTTTGGACTTTTAGCAACTGGGCTTCACTGGGTAAAATCACGGGAAAATAGGCATGGTTAACTTTGCTGTCTTTGCTCCAGGTGATCAGCTGAAAACCGGGGCGATCAAACCATTGAGTGTATTGATCACTTTGATTTTTCCTACTTTTCAAAATGTCATCGATATACCCTAAATTACTCAAACCCATGGCCGCGTGGAACTCCGAATTTTTGCCATTGATGCCCACGTCCGCAAATTTATCAGGCCCATCGTGGCCAAAATTGCGGAGATAGGCCAGTTTTTTCAACAATTCGGCATTAGCAGTAAACACTGCCCCCCCCTCAATGGTATGAAAAAGCTTAGTCGCATGAAAACTGGTCGTAGAAATATCCCCATAGGCAAATACACTTCGGCCTTTGTACAAGGTGCCAAAGCAGTGTGCTGCGTCATAAATTACCTTGAGTTGATGACGCGCTCCAATAGATTGGATGGCATCAATGTCACAAGGGTTGCCATAAACATGGGTAGCAAGGATTCCTGAAGTACGGGGGGTAATAGCCGCCTCAATTAGTTCAGCGTTGATGTTTAAGGTATGAGGGTCAATGTCCACAAATACGGGTCTACATCCTTCCCATATGATGGATGAAGTAGTTGCAACATAACTAAAAGGAGTAGTAATGATTTCACCCTCCAGTTTTAGGGCTTTAATCGCCATTTGTAGTGCCACTGTCCCATTGCTTAAAAAAAGCAAATGAGGCAGATCAAGGTATTCCTTTAACTTTAGCTCTAGCTCATTGACCAGAGGCCCATTATTAGTCAACCAGTTGCGCTGCCAAATGCCTTCTACATAGGCCTGGTAGGTTGCTAAAGGGGGCAGAAATGGTTTTGTTACAGGAATCAAATTAAGCTCGTTTAAGTACTAAGCGAATGGTTTGTCTGACCAATTGGATGGTTTGAGGTTGTAGAAAATAAACACAAATAAGGTAATAAAGAGAAAACAGGGTACTAACACCTGCAACCACCCAAAAATCAGTAGAATTAATTAAAGAGGAATAGGCGAAATAGCAGGTAACAATCAGGAATACAGCAAGAATGAGTACATACTTACCAAATTCAATCAAGGTTTGTTTCAAACTGTAGTGGATGGCTTTTTTGAGAAACACCAAGTTAAAAATGAACATGATCACGTAGGCAATGATCAGCGACCATAAAAATGCCTCAATACCAAAATAGTAAGCTACGAAGAAGCAGGGCAGCATGATGATTTTTTTGATGAGTTCTACCTGAAAAAAAGCCTTGCTGCGCCCTCTTGCTTCAAGGATGCTAAGAGCAAGGGCACTCAGCGGGTAAATAAATCCAGTTAGGGCTATAATTTTATAATAGTCTGCGGCAATTAACCATTGTTCCCCAAAAAGAAATAAAAAAATAAATTTTGAGCTGATGAAAGTAACGCCCATTAATAAAAAATAGGCAAAACAAATCAGGTTGAAATATTTTACCCATTGTTGAACCAACAAAGACTCGTCATGTTGGATTCTGGCAAAATAAGGGAAAAGTACGCTCAACAAACTGGCAGTAGAAACCCCTCTAACCATGTTGTCCATCCCTTGTGCCCGGGTATAATGTCCCAAAGTGGATAAACTAAATATTTTACCAATTAAAAACACATCAATTCGGGTGAAGGTATTGTTGAGCAATGATGATAAAAACAAATAACTGCTATAACTAAAGATTGAGCGAATCCCACTCAGGTTAAAAAAAAAAAAGGGACGCCATTTTGTAATTGCCAAATTAATAAGGATGCTGAAAAAACTAATCAACAAACTTTGAGAAATGAGGCTCCATACCCCCCAGCCATGATAGGCCATAAATATAGTGATACTGCCAATACCTGCCGTAGTGCCCACATTTCTAAGCGCTTGTTGTTTGAATTGCATGTTTTTTTGGATCAGGGCGGAAGGAACCAGATTGATTGGGCTAATTAAAAAAATCAAACCACTCACCCGTAGGAACCCAACAAGATTATACTGCCCATATGATTTTGCCAACCAAGGAGCCATAAAAAAAATGAGCAAATAGATCAATATCCCAACGGCCCAATTCAAAAAAAAGATAGTGGCAATTTGCTGTTCGGAAATTTCTTTTTTCTGTACAATTGCTGAGCTAAATCCAAAATCCTGAAAAATTGCTGCGATTCCAGTTACAGCCATTATTAAGCCCATGACCCCATAATCAGTGGGGTTCAAAATTCGACTGAGTACCCCGGTAATGGCTAGATTTACTCCCATCATGATTAGCCTAGCGCTGTAATCCCATAAAAAATTATTTAGCACCATGAATTGAAAATAAATACCAGATTAACAAAGATTTAAAAATTACTTGCCCCATCTTTTGTCTTGGATCAGGAAGTGCTCTTTTTGAACAAAAATGACATCAACTTGCCAAAGGGCTTTATCTAAAGGTCGACGGGTTAAGCTGCAAATATCATAAGTAGTGAAATTATATCCATCCATAAAATCAACTACCTCTTTTAAGAGTGGAACGTTTTTGTGAATATCTAAAAGAGATACCTCCATCAACACAACTTGAGCAGCGGCCAAAACATCTATACCTCCTTTTAGAATCTCTAGCTCATAACCTTGTGTATCCAGTTTTATGAAATCAGGTTTTTCAAATCCCGTTTGTTGGGTAATAGTGGATAAACTGCTCAATGTTTTGCTTACGACTTGGGCTGAGGTACTCTGGTGTTCTTCTAAAACAGAACTAGCGGTCTCCATTTCATTAAAAGCAACTTGTTGTCCATTAGAAGCACCCAGTAAAGCATTTATAAAAGTGATTTGCTGAGGCTTGGATTTTTGTAAAGCGGTCAGTATCTCCTTTTTCTTTTCCATCGGCTCAACGAGTAAGTATTTAGCATCAGGAAAAATGGAGAGCATTTCCAAAGTCCATTTCCCTTCGTAAGCGCCGATATCGATTATTTTGCTTGGTCGAAATCCATTTTGTTTCATGTTTTGCAAACTCCAAAACATGTCAGGCACGCCCAATTTTCGCTTGAGCTTGATTTTAAGTGATGCTGGGATGATTTTATTAAGTAGGCTCATGTATCGGTTTTACAGATTTTTAGAAATCTTAGAGGTGAGTATGTTATTAGTGTAGTCCTTGCTCCAGCTGCCAATTTAGAATGCCTTCTCACATATTGAGAAAGCAAAATTTTTACACGCCCTTAGTTGCTTCAACATATAAAGACTCAATTGCTCGGTTGGCTGAATCTCGTAATAGTTGTTTGTCTATCCCTTGATTAAATTGCTCTTTTTTAATTTGTATAAATCCTGAATCTTCTAAAACTAATTTTACTGTGGCATAATCATAAATAAATTTATGCCCATGATCTCTAAAAATCCCGTTTATTCTATGCATGGGAGAAATACATCCCTCTTCATATGGCATTTTAAGGTTTTCTCCATTTTTTCTTTTGCTGTATATGTCTAAATACAATTCCCCGTCAGGCATGATTAGTCTTAAAGTTCCGCCAGGTTTTAAAACTCTGTAAATCTCTTTCATAGCTCGTTTGAAGTGTTCAAAGGAAATATGTTCAAAACAATGTTCTGTAAAAACACCATTGAAACGATTATCTGAAAATGGTAATTCATTTTTTGTTAAGTCCCAGCACACATCAATGTTTGGATCCCAGGAATAATCAAGATTTACGAAATTTTTATTTGTGTTAGGACCACAACCAATATCAAGATAATCCAGGTTTTTTATTCTTTTGTGTTTAATAAAGGTTTTTTTACCCCTGATGAGCCTGCCAATAAACACCTGGACTTTTGTGTAGTCTGTCAATTTTCTTTTAAGAGAGAATTTAGTCATTTGTCTTTGATTTTGATTTAAGTTTAGCTACTCTAAAAGTAGGCTTTTTGAGTTAATTTAAAGAAAGACGTATTGGATACTACCTTTACTGCTGCGTTCGTTGCGTTCATGTGTGCACAGGTAAGGGTCTTCTTTACCATTTATGCAGTGCCACCAGCGGTTCGAATCATTTGAGATTTCACACCCACAAATTAAGCACCTTCGCTTCTCCCCCATCTTCATCCTTTCCCTCACCTCCTCCAAATCCCTCACATACAATGTATTCTGCCCCTCAAAACTTCCAACAACCTCCAACACCCTCGCAAAGGGATCATAACGATACGATTGAAAGCCCGCTTCCGGTATACATCATTCCATAATAATTTCAAACAGCGCCAAAGGAAGTTGTTGAATCAATAGCATATTGTGTCTCCGTCGCTATTTCTTCTAAGATGTCGAAAATATTTTCTTACCATTCTTAAGCAAGAATAATATTCCTTTTCGGAAAGATGTTGATGCTCAAACATCAATATCGAAGGGCAAAATTTTTGAAAGTCGATAGTTTTAATGATTTCAAAATCATAACCTTCTGTATCTACATGCAATATATCTAAGTGTTTTATTTCATATTTTTCAATTATTGTTTGTAGTGTAAGTGTTGGAACACTTTGTTTTTCAATTAGCTGTTCTAAATTAGGAATATAATACTTATGAGACATAATAGTTTCTAGTCGAAATGAACTCAATTGATTATACCAAGAAGGCAAAGTGTTATCTTTAACTTCTTTTATAGTGTAGAAATCTTTGAATGAATTTTCATCTGCAATTGCTATATTTTCAAAAAAAAGATTTAGACTATTTTTATAGTTTTGTTTTAATCTTTCAAACAAATATGGTACGGGTTCTATGAATACTCCCTTGCAATTATTCGATTTAATAAAATCATGTAGTGGATCATTAGATTTTCCATCATTAGATCCTATTTGTATGAATGTAAATTCGCTTGTTTGATTGATATGATTCTGTAGGATTTGCCTAATGTCGTTTTCGATAAGAGGTTTCCAATAAGCAGATTTAAAATTATATACATGGGACAACCATTTATATAAAGCGCTTTCTTTTTTTATGATTTTTTTTAATATGTTCTTCATTTTAATAGTTTTTGATTGAATTTATGAAATCGTTGAAAACCTATATTTTCTGCCCTCTACCAGGTTGGAGGCCACAATGCTCAGGGGCACCACCAGGCGGGGGAAATAGACTTTGCCAAAAAGGTTTTGGTTGTCCCGAAAGGTGGTACTGGTTTTGTTGAGGCATTCGGCAAAATAGTTCCAGTTGGTGATGCCCGCCAGGTAAAACAGCATGGGCGGGATGCCATCGGTGGAGATCCCGGCCAGGTTGCCAAACACGACGGTGAACATGATGGTGGTCAGCATCGGCTGAATGAAATACCAGAGGGGGCCCAGGATGGTTTGTTTGTACTGCGCTACGATGTCGCGGCGTACAAAGAGGCTGAGCAGATCGCGGTAGTTCCAGACTTCGCGCAGGTTGAGCGAAAAGATCGAGCGGCGCGGGGTGATGATGATGTCCCAGTGTTCAGACATATGGGGAATGAGGAATTTTTCGAATGACGAGTGACGAATGGGGGGCCTTGGGTCGGGGGTTTTCCCGGGGCGCAAGGGTGGTTTTTTACTTTAAAAGTGTTGTGTGTATGGTGGTGTGGGATGGCTTCGCCGCTGAAAAGTCGCAGTGCTTTTCAGGAGTTTCGCCGCGAGTGCGGTGATGTGGCGTGGAATTGAAGCCGATGCGAACATAGTGTATTTTTTTTAAATGGTGGTATTTTTTTATTGTAAACTTTGTAATGAATGATGAGTGATGAGAGATGAATGATGAATTGTTGGGCTGGGTTTTGGGATTTTAGGGGAGGTAGAAGGCGGGCCAAAGCGGCAACAATAGCAGCGCGGATGACGCGGATTTTGGCGGATCAAGGCGGATTTTTTCTCACGCCTTCGACGCGAGCGAGATTATTTTGAGTATAAAATTTTCGCCGCAGGCGAAAAAAATCCGTTTAAATCCGCCAAAATCTGCGTCATCCGCGCTGCTATTGATGTCGCTTTGGGAAAAGGAGGCGAAGCCTCAAAAAGCTGGGTTTGATTCGTGTTTTGGAATGACGAATTTTTCGAGTGAGGAATGACGAATTGTCGGGTTGAGTCCGGGGATTTAAGTGGATGTACAAATCATGCCACTGCAAAATCGCTCATTTGTCGATAAAAAGGCGCTCGAAAACCGAGTACGATTTGATTTTTGGGGATACCCCGCTCTACCAGTTGCTGGGCTACGGATAGATCAGTGCCATCGTGTTGAATCCATACTTTACCATCGGGTTTGATCTGGATGTGCAAGAAGCAACCGTAGCGTCTTTGATTTTCTTCCCAATAGTTGCTGTATAGCAAGTACTGGTTGTGCTGCTCATCGACGATTGTCTCGGTTAGCTCAGACGGAGTCAGGTTGGCTACTTCTTGAAGGTAGTCCAGTACGATGGTTTTATGTTGATTTATTGAATCCATTTTACCAAATCGTGAACAAGGCCTTTTGCTGGCATCGTTTAAATTTCGCTGCTATATTAAGTTTTTGTGGGCAGGGAAGCAAGGGGGAGTGACGAATTTTTCGAGTGACGAATGACGAATGGGAGCGTTGGGTCCGAGGATTTTAGGGGAGGTAGAAGGCGGGCCAAAGCGGCAGGATTGGAAAACGGATGGAACGGATGGAACGGATAAAAACGGATTTTTGCCGCCTGCGGCGGGTAGGGATGAGCCGAAGGCGAGGCAAAGTCCGTTTCAATCCGTTTGGTCCGTTTAATCCGTTTTACAATCCTGTTGTTTTAGTCAAAAGGAGGCGAAGCCTCAAGAGTAGGGTGTGATTTGTGTTGGCGAGGGACGAATTTTTCGAATGACGAATGGGTGCGTTGGGTTTGGGATTGATCCTCACGCTGCCGCAAACCCCGTAAATGGGCGCATATAATCAGGTTTGTAGCCTAACACCACATCTTCTTTTGCAATTCCGCGGTCAACGATCTCGTCGGCCACGAGCATTTCGGTATCATTGAGTTGAATCCAAACTTTTCCATCTACTTTGACATCAAAGTGTACAAGTACAGTGTAGATGTATTGGCGATTGTACCAACCAAGTTTCAGCAATTGAAAGTGACCACGTTCGGTATCTATCAATGCTTGATATTCCAGGTGGTGATTGGGCTGGGAATTGTATTGCACTGCCAGTTCTTCCAGGTAAGAAGAAAGGATAGCTTTGTAGTGGGTTTTATTTACTGCTTCTTCCATGATGAAATTTCTTTAGCCAATGGATCAAAGATAATGATTTGTACTTGATAGTCTTCAATGGAGGCAAGTACACCAATTTGACTGAATTCCCGGTTGTACACATCAATAGGTACTGCAATGTAAACTTTTCGATCTGGCTCCAAACGTTTTAGGCCAGATTTATAATTCAAGTATTGCCCTAAGGCTCGATGGAATTCGTAGGCAAAAGATTGTTCTGAAAACCCTTTGACTTCCACCGCAATTTTTTCGATCCCTCGTTCAGCTGCGATCACCCTTTCTGCTCCCAAGTCTACCTCCCAACCTGGTCGCCAACCTTCCAAAGAAAGCGGATCGTTGGTTATCGTCCATCCTTCTTTGATGAGGGCTAATTTTACATCGTTGTGTAAGGCATCTCTCGCCATAGACTTGAACGGATTTGGCTTTGCTATACTTACTTGAGTTTGGCTGCTATATTAAGCTTTTGTGGGCAAGGAAGCAACTGTAGTGACTAATTTTTCGAATGACGATTTACCGTTCATCGTAGTGTTGCGCCTGTTCCAAACTCATGGTTGGGCCATTCAGTAGCAATTGCTGCAAGTTATTGGGCGCTATGGGGGACATTGTAGGTTCAGTTAAATCTACAATGTCTTCTCTCAAACGTTGAAGCTCAGCGGGTGGTAACTGCCTGATCAGGCTGATCAGTTCATTGTATCCGATGTGAAGTTCGAGTTGCATGCTGTCTAGGTTCTTTTCTGGACGAGCAATTTAAATTATTTTTAGATAGATTTCAACACCTTTTTCGACCGGATTAAAAAGCGAAAAGTGATGAATAATGAGTGATGGGTGATGAATTGTTGGCGAATGACGAATTTTTCGAGTGATGAATGACGAATGGGGGGCGTTGGGTTTAGGGATTTTAGCGAATTATAAGCCACCAAAGCGACAGGATTGTAAAACGGATGAAACGGATGGAACGGATAAAAACGGATTTTTGCCGCCTACGGCGGATAAGGATGAGGCAAAGTCCGTTCCAATCCGTTTGATCCGTTTCATCCGTTTTACAATCCTGTTGTTTTTAGCAAAAAGGAGGCGAAGCCTCAAAAGGGAGGTCTAATTCGTGAAAATGAGTGTGATTCGTGGCTTATTTTAGCGGATCACTCCGCAGGCGGGATAAAAATCCGCATATTCAATTAATGTCGAGTATCTGCCAGTTCTCGGTGACATCACGGATAAAAATAAAAAGAGCAGAAATCAGCCAAAACCTCCCCAAAATAGTTTACCTTGCGATAGAAATCAAACAAAAAATCAGGTATGATCATTGCCAATCCACTCTACGTTGTCGTGTTTAAGTATCTACTTGAGGACGTGGAGATTGCTCGGGAGTTGGTGTCAACCATCTTGGGGGAGGAGGTGCAAAGTGTGGAAGTAAAACCGCAGGAAACCTCCACCGAAACGAGTGGTGATATCCGCATTTTGCGTTTTGATTTCAAGGCAGTGATCAAAAAGCCAAATGGAGAAATCAGCAAAGTCCTCATTGAGTTGCAAAAGGCCAAAAAAGCTTTTGATGTGATGCGCTTTCGGCGCTATTTGGGCGACAACTACCGCAAAGAAGACGATGTACTCAACGATAAAGGAGAGCCTGAAAAACTCCCATTGCCCATCATCACGATCTACTTTTTAGGATTTCCTTTGAACAGCATTCAGTCGGGAGTGGTAAAAATCAGTCGAGAGTACCGGGATGTAGTGACCCAGGAAATTCTGGATATCAAAGAGGATTTCGTCGAGTTGTTGACTCATGATTCTTATTTGATTCAAGTACGTAAGTTGGCCAAAGCAGCCCGCAACAAACTGGAGCGCGTATTGCACATTTTCAGTCCGATCTATCAAAGCACAAGTGACAAGCATCAACTGGATTTTCAGGGAGATACGGATGATCCATTGGTCAAAAAAATGATAGATCGTTTGGGGAGAGCCATTGCCAGCGAAGAGATTCGGGACTTGATGGATGTAGAGGATGAACTGGATAGAATTTTTGATCGGGAGATGAAAAAAAAGGATGAAATCATTGCTGAAAAGGAAGAGATCATCGCGGAGAAGGAAGAGATTATTGCAGAGAAAGACAAGTTGCTGATTGAAGAGAAGAAACGCGCAGAAGAAGAGAAGAAACGTGCAGAAGAAGAAAAGAAACGTGCAGAAGAAGAGATTCAGAAAAATCTTGAATTGCAAAGGCAAATTGAAGAGCTGAAAAAGCAAATCAAGCCGTAGTCCACTGAGAACAATTGTCATTCGTCATTCCCCAACCGCGCCTTTGGTACCCACATTTCGTCCCTACAGGACGCTGGAAAAACTCGGGGTGCTTGGGGGCTACCCATATTGCGCCCCTAGCGGGGCTTGTCGTTGATGTGAGGAAAAAGGTGGATTCGGCGCAGGATTGTGCTTGGGTCTAACACCCTCCGACCCTTAAAGGGCTACGATTAGGACACAATTATAAAACACTTGATTAGTGGTTGATATTGAGCAGTTTGCTGTGGTCCACCAACCCCCTACCCCTGTGAGGGGAGTACATTTTCGGTAAGCAAAAGCCCTACCTTTTGTTCGAGAAAAAGGTAGAATAGTGAGCTAACGTAGGCTGTCCTCCCCTCACAGCAAGGCCGATCAGTTCTAGTTTCAAACCATTTTGGATTGGGCTGCGCCCAATCATTTT
>JAIYAV010000165.1 GCA_027488855.1 Saprospiraceae bacterium | reverse complement strand
TTTAAATATTCTTTTTTTTTTTTTTTTTCAGAATAATTATCGGTAGGCAATTCATCGGAATAGTGAATCATCTCAATGATCACATTTTTGATTTTTTCGATTAGGATTGATCGTTTATCATCCAGCAGCTCCAGACCCGATTTCAATAGATTTTTTTTCAACAGATCGTGCTGCTCCTGGGTCATTTCTTCCATGATTTCCACCATGCCCAAGTCGACCGACACGTAGTGTAGGCCCAGCGTTTTTAACTCTTCCTTCACCATCAATTTGCAGCGCAAACTGACCATGTATTTTATGTAGAGGTTCATCGTTTTTGATTTAATAGGTATTCGGTAACGATGCAGGTAAGTAAAATTTCACTTGAATCTAAAAAGTTACTATTTTAGGAACTTTCCCAAGACTCAAAATACAAAAAAATCACCACGATGATGAAACCAATTTCATTCCTAACCATTTTATTATTGACTTTGAGCGCTTGTGGCGCCAAAAAAGAAAAACCTACCATGGAGGAAACGATTAAAGTCACCTATCCAGGGACTGATACTGTAGCACAAGTAGACGATTACCACGGCAATAAGGTGGCAGACCCCTACCGTTGGTTGGAAGCAGATACCGCCGAAAGTGTAAAGAAGTGGGTGCAGTCCCAAAATGCGGTGACCACCGATTACCTGGAAAAAATCCCTTACCGCAAAGCGATTGCCAATCGCCACACCGAATTGTACAACTTTCCGAAGGTCAGTGCGCCAAGCAAAGCTGGTGACAATTACTTCTTCACCAAAAACGATGGCCTGCAAAACCAGGCGGTGATTTATGTCCAAAAAGGACTAAACGGAGCCCCTGAAGTGTTCATCGATCCCAACCAGCTCTCCAAAGATGGTACCATCACGGTGGGTTTGCTCGAATCAGATCCCAGCCACAAGTACATGGCCATCGCCCGCAATCAGGCGGGTTCAGATTGGCAGGAAATCCGCATTGTGGACATCGCCACCAAAAAAGAGCTGAAAGACGTCCTCAAATGGGTCAAATTCTCGGGCGCCTCTTGGTATAAAAATGGCTTCTTTTACAGCCGTTATCCCGAACCCGCTAAAGGCCAGGAACTCTCGGGCAACAACCAATTCCACTCGGTGTATTACCACCAATTGGGCGACGATCAATCCAAAGATAAACTGATCTACGAAGACCGCAAAAATCCCAATATCTACCATTATGGCGGGGTGACCGAGGATTACAAATACTTCGTTCTATACGCCGCGCCCGGCACCGACGGCTATGCTACTTACATCAAAGACCTGGAAAAAGATGGCCCTTTTCAAGCTCTTTTCCCTGGCTATACCAACAAAAGTGGCGTCATCCAGCACCTGGGCAATGGCCGCTTTTTGGCTACAACCGATATTGACGCGCCCAACTATCGCGTGATCGAAATTGATGCCGCCAAACCCGACAAAAAGAACTGGAAAGTCATCATTCCTGAATCAGAAAACCTGCTGCAAAGTGCCAGTACGGTGGGCAAAAAACTCTTTGCGGATTACCTGCAAAACGCCACGACCCGTTACTACCAAATGGACTACGACGGCAAAAACAAAAAGGAAATCAAACTGCCTGGAGTAGGCTCTGCTGGTGGATTTTATGGCAAAGAAGAGGACGAGCTCACCTTTTACACCTTTACTTCCTTCATTTACCCCAGTGTCATCTTCAAATACGACCTCAAAACGGGTAAATCGGAACAGTTCTTCAAAACGCCACTGAAGTTCAATCCAGAGGATTACGAGGAAAAACAGGTTTTTTACCCCAGCAAGGATGGCACCAAAGTCTCCATGTTTGTGGTACACAAAAAGGGCCTCAAACTGGATGGCAAAAACCCAACTTACCTTTATGGATACGGTGGTTTCAACGTCAGTTTGACCCCTGGCTTTAGTACAGCGCGTTTGATTTTGCTCGAAAATGGCGGCGTATACGCCATGCCCAACCTGCGCGGTGGGGGGGAATACGGCGAAAAATGGCACCAGGCTGGGATGTTGCTCAACAAGCAGAATGTGTTTGATGACTTCATCTCCGCTGCTGAATACTTAATCAAGGAGGGGTATACTTCCAAAGAAAAACTGGCCATTGCCGGTGGTTCCAACGGCGGTCTTCTGGTCGGCGCAGCCATGACGCAACGCCCTGATTTATTCGCGGTTGCCTTCCCAGCGGTGGGCGTAATGGACATGTTGCGCTACCACAAATTCACGGTGGGAAAGGGCTGGATTCCCGAGTACGGCTCAGCGGATGATCCCAAATATTTCAATTACCTGAAGTCTTACTCGCCGCTGCACAACCTGAAGCCTGGCGTGGAGTACCCCGCCACCATGGTCACCACCGCCGACCACGACGACCGGGTGGTGCCTGCACACTCCTTCAAGTTTGCTGCCCAACTACAAGCGAGCCACGTAGGCGACAAGCCAGTTCTGATCCGCATCGAAACCGACGCGGGCCACGGAGCGGGTAAGCCTACTTCAAAAGTCATTGAAGAACAGGCGGATATGTGGTCGTTTTTCTTTTACAATACCAAGTCGCCAGTGAAATACTTTAAGAACTAAATAGGGTTTATCCCTGAGTTCAAAAAAATCACCAAAGCGACACTTTTTTTCACAAAGAAAGCACAAAGGGGCACAGAGGACACAAAGTTAGACGTTGACAAGGATAAACGTTAAACGAAGCTCCGTCAACGTCTAACTTTGTGCCCTCAGTGTCCTCTTTATTTTTCCTTTGTGATAATTAAAATGTCGCTTTGGTAAACCTTTTCGAGACACCTCAATCCAGAAACGTGTAACCCATGCAAAAAACCATCATCGCCGCAAAATCCGACAACCACGTCATCGGAAACCAACAACAACTGCCCTGGCACATGCCTGCCGATCTGGCCTTTTTTTCGGAGCAAATCCAAAATGGCTATCTGCTTACGGGGCGCAACTCTTACGGAACACCCGAAGGAATGGGGGTTTTTGCCAATCGCCAGGATGTGATCCTGGTTACCCGCCAAAAGGATTACGCGCCGAAGGGGATTCATGTTGCTCATTCCATTCCCGAAGCCTTCGAACTGGCCGAAAAACTCGGCGTCCAACAATTGAACATTTTAGGCGGGGCCGAAATTTATGCCCAAACCATGCACCTCACCGATGAGCTCATCATCACGGAGATACACATGACTTGTGAGGGTGATGCTTTTTTCCCGGCAATCGATCCTGCACTCTGGAAGGAAGTGAAAAGGGAGGATCATCCAGCGGATGCAGAGAATCCTTATGCTTATTCTTTTGTTTGGTATACGCGCATTTAAACAAACTCTTCACCACTACTTGACAATTTTGTTCATTGGAAGCGGAGGACATGAATTGCCTCCAGCTTTAGCTGTTGGGATGGTGTATCACCTCTTGAATGGGCTTTATCCCAATGTCATTGATTCAAGGAATTTTGCGTTGAATTTGGTAGCGTGCATTTGGCTCAGAACCCCCGACCCCTTCCAGGCAGGGACGATTGGTTCTAATTTTAAAATGCTAAACACATGATTTTGGCTACGCCAAAAAGATAATTCACCACGACGACACGACGATCACGACGTTTTGCTCCGCA
>JAIYAV010000152.1 GCA_027488855.1 Saprospiraceae bacterium | reverse complement strand
TGTCAGCTTCGGTACTGTTGCGCACGGCGGCAGAGATTCGTTTGAACAATTGCAAGGCTTGTTCGGCAATGCCCAGGGCCTTGGCTTTGGCATCAGGATGAGGAATTTCCTGTTCGGCAAAAGACTGGAAATCCTGGAAAAAAACCACTTTCCCGCTGGTGAGGTCGTGGATATCCCGCAGGATTCGTTCCTGTTCTTCGTTGCGAATGCGGGCCTCGCGCAGTTGGACTCGCAAATACAATTGTACCAAGCCAAACAGCCCAAAAATGCATAGAATAGAGACCAATACGATAAACCACCAGCGCATCCAGAAGGGCGGAGTAATTTCTAACTTGAATTTTTGCTCCCAAGGGCTCCAATCACCGTGCGCATTTGCGGCCCTGACCATCAAACGATATTTGCCGTGTGGCAGCTTGCTATACCGTATTTCGCTAAACTGATTGCGGGTTGCTGCTTCAGTCACTTTTTCCTGACCTTCCAGGTAATACTGGATTTTTACATTTGCAGGCATACTAAAATCAATCGCCACTAAGCGCAAGGCTAAAGAGTTTTGATTGTATTTCAATTTAAAATATTTTTTTTCCAGAATCGAAGTATCAGTCGGAAACAAAGCATGATAGGGGCGCCCTAGTACCATCAATCGGGTCAGGCTGATCTTGGGCAGCGGAAGATTTTTTTCTAAATCTTCGGTATTGAATTGGGTCAGGCCAAAACGACCACCAATGATGTAGTTGTTTTCATCCAAGGGACGAAGCGTTCCAAATTGGAATGGCGCCGAGAAAAACCCCTCTTTTTGAGAAAAAATACGCAAAGGTTTGCCGGAGGAACTAAAACTCAACAACTGGTTATTGGCACTGATCCAGATGATTCCCCGTTTATCTTGAGCGATACCCGTCAGGGAGCTAGAAGGCCAATCTGCTGGGGGTATAAAATTTTCGATGGTCAATTGTTTACGGTCAATGAGTGTAATTCCAATGTCGCTCACAATCCAAACTTTGTTGCTACCTCTTGGAATGAATTGTCCACCAACTCTACCATTCAAAGAGAAAGATTTTTCTTTTTTCCGGTTTTTATAAATGTGATAAACGCTACCATTTTCATGTAAATACATCCGTTGATAAATGCTGTCTTCCCAAATGTTGTACACACCTAATAGTGAATCGAGCTGGTCGCCCAAGGGCTCTTTTTGTTTTTTTGTAAGGTTCAATCGTTTGGTATCGGATAAGCCAGAAATCCAGTAAGTATTGTTCACGCTTCGATACAGTCCCAATGTGGGTTCAAGCGGATTTAGATATAAGGTTAGTTTTTTTGATTGGGGATGGTAATGGTAAATCTTTTGATTGGTGAGCACCCATATCACATTCAAACGCTTGTCGGTGTATAAACCTGTAACGTATTCATTTAGTATAAACTGTTGAAGAATTTTTTGGCCGTCAAATAAATAAAGCCCCTTTTGGCCAGCGATTAAAATTTCCCGGGCATTGATCACCTCCAGGTATTCTATGTTGAAATCCATAGGAATAAACTGGGCCTTAATCAATTCAGGATTTGTAAAACACAAACCTTCATCATAAACCAAGCCCCAAAGTATACCATCACGATCCAAAACCAACTCGCTGAATTTTTGATGAGAGATGGTTTTCGAATTGAGTTTGCCAGACCAATCGTTGACCTTAGTGGGTTTACCAGTTGTCAAATCGAAGTAGTACAGGGCTTCAAAGGTGCTGCACAACAACAAATGTGGTTTGATAAAAATGGCGTAGGTGAAATGAGGGGCAGTGGGTAAGGTGAATAAATCCTGGAGTTGCTTTTTTGCGGTATCGAATACCTTTAATCCTACGGAAGTACACAAGATGTACTGGTTTTTTTGACCCGGATAAGGGAGTACCTGTCGAATATCGTAAGCTGCCTGATCGGTTTCGGTATTGGAAAAATACAAATGACTTGAGAAGCTTTTTTTATCACCCAAAGTCCAAATTTTCATGCCGGAACCATACAAACGATATTCAAAAAAACCATTGAATTTCTTTTGAGCATCCAAAATCGGGGAAAATCTTTTTCCACTAATTTGATCATTCCCTGTGGAGTAGGGTTGAAATATCAATTGTCTTTTTTGGATGGTTTTTTGTAGATCAATGGAATAAAGTCCATTTCCTGCCGTTAGCCAGAGCTGATCTTGAGCATCTAGATGGATGAGGCTGTAATCACTCAAGGTTTCTTCACCATTGACCAATTTAAACCCTCCGAAATTCAGACAAGTATCCCGAAGCCGATCATAACAGTATAATTTGTTTAGGGAGCAGAACCACAAGTTTCCTTTTTGGTCTTCCACCATTGAGCTTTGCAAATAAGGATCATTGATCCCTTTTTCAAGCCCGTATTTAACGATCTCTGCACCGTCGTAGCGGTAAAGGCCACCCAGTGTTCCTATCCAGTTGAAATGACGAGAATCTTTAAAAACGAATACGACTTTGGTGTTTTCCAAGCCATTTTGGCTGGTCAATTCGTGAAAGAATAAATCATTTTGGCCAAATAAAGGTGCGCACAGCCAAGAGAACAATAAGCTGAAGAAGATGATTGAAGAAGAGTTGAGCAATTTAATCACGGTTTGTTGGTGTTCTGAATTTCACCAGCAAGTTATGCAAGCAAGGCGAAAAACCGGCAAAGAGCTACCGAATTTTCGCCTTAACTACGCTTTTATCCGATTAATTATTCTCTCCACCATGGTGGACAAGGCCAGGCGAGAAAAAATTGTGCCCCATCGGCGAATCCTTTCCCTGGGATGTCATTTACGATGTTGAGGTTGTAATAAACTGCCGTTGTTGCAGGAGGAACGGTCATCCCGTAATCAACCTTCACCTGGTACGCTTTAAGTCCGACCACACCAGAAGCAGCCACTAAAAGCTGCACTTGACTTTCGAGCAAAACGGCAAAAGTATAAGCCTGAGCTGCACCATTCGCCAATGCTGGGTCTTTTTTAAAGGTCTTTAAAAAAGTCTCATCAAAAAAATCCTCTCCGATTAATGCTCCCGGAAAATGATTGCCCGGCAAATTCAGCGGTACAGCTTCATACGGAAAAATCACACAGGCTTTGGCAACCAAGCGCAATTGATTGGTAGCTGGGTCGGTTTCAGGAAAAAACATCACGCCATACTCCAAAAAAGCGTTGGAGGGACGGAAATTGCGGTGGGTTTCAATCAGTTGCAGCATCAAGTCAACGTTGTCGTACGAGAAGTCGTAGTGTGCAGGGTCAGTCGCCATTACCTTCGGAAGTACTGGTGTAGTTGGTATAGTCAGAGGACTAGCGTGGCCAAAAACGACACAAGTCCACAAGGTTAAGAGGATCATGATCCTCTTTTTGGTTTGGTTCACAGTGTTAAACATTTTAGTCAATTTTGATTTGGGGAAAAATAATTCTTGTGTCTTTGGGATGGGATTGTATTTTTGGTTCGAATAGGAAGAAAAATTTTACAAATATTGAGTATGTCAAACACCAACACCACCAAACAACTGGCCGCAGCCATTACCTTGCCCACGGCAATAGCCTTGATCATTAGTTCGATGATCGGATCAGGAGTGTACAAAAAAGTAGCTCCAATGTCCGAAACACTTCAGTCGCCTTGGTTGGTTATGATTTGTTGGTTGCTCGGCGGATTAATCAGCTTGGCTGGAGCGATTAGCAACGCCGAAGTAGCAAGTTTGTTGGCCGGAACAGGCGGCGAATACCGCTATTATCGAACAATATACGGCAAATTTTTTGCTTTTGTATTTGGCTGGGCAAATTTTGCAGTAATCAAAACTGCGGCCATTGCTTCGATTGCCTATGTATTTACCCAATCATTTAATTCATTATTTCCTCTACCTGAATTATGGCCACAATTGGCAGGTGTAAACCTAGGCGGTTGGATTTACCCTTTTGACAACCTGAGTGTCAAACTCTTTACGGTTCTTGTAATCGTTCTGCTTACGTTTGTCAACATTCGGGGCGTGAAACTCGGAGGGCAGATCAGCAAATGGTTGATCATCCTGGTACTTCTGGGCATCTCAACCATTGTCGTTTTTGGTTTGACCAGCGGTCAGGCGGATTGGAGCCGCTTGAGCCAGAATGCCACAGGATATGTGAGTCCAGGCTGGGGCGGGCTGGTTTCGGCTATGTTTACGGCGATGCTGGCGGCTTTTTGGGCTTACGAGGGTTGGAACACCATTGGCTACATTGGTGGAGAAATTCAAAATCCCAACCGCAATTTGCCGATTATCTTGTTTTGGGGGGTCATGACCGTGATCACAGTATACCTATTGGCCAATCTCACTTATTTGGTACTACTCCCGGTTGATCAACTGATCGAGATCAAAAGATCGACCAATAGCATTGCCGCAGTCGAAGCCATCAAGTCCTTTTGGGGAGCTGGTGGGGGCTATTTTATTTCGACCCTAATTTTGGTGACAACCCTGGCTTCTACCCATACCACTATTTTGCTGGCCGCTCGTACTTATTTCGCGATGGCGGGTGAAGGGGTGTTTTTCAAAGGTGCCGATGAAATCCATCCTAAATACCAAACGCCGAGCAAAGCTTTGATTTACCAATGTATTTGGGCTTGTGGATTGGTATTCTCCGGTAGTTTTGATCAATTGACCGATATGCTCATTTTTGCGTCCTTCCTGTTTTATGGGGCTACCACCATGGGGGTCTTTATTCTGAGGCGCAAAATGCCAGATGCTCACCGTCCATATCGCGTTTGGGGGTACCCAGTTGTTCCCATTGTGTTTATCTTTTTTTGTGTCGTTTTGATTGGGAACACTTTGATCAACCAACCGCGCGAAGCTTTGTTGGGGATCGGACTCATTGCTACTGGATTGCCATTTTACTACTTTTGGAACAAAAAACTTCAGGATTGAGAAGCGATTTTTTTAAGCAGTTGTAGCCCATCCTCATAACCAATTTCCAACTGTAGCTCACGGGCTTCAGCTGAAAAATTAGCAGGATTGGGTAAACTACGTGATGGACGCAAATAGAGGAGCCTTTCGCCGTATTTGCGTTTCATCCCCCACAACAATGGCAAAAACTTGGAGGCCTCGGCGACGTCGATGCCAATTAGGAGGTCAATATTGGGTTTTTGAAAGGTCATATCT
>JAIYAV010000182.1 GCA_027488855.1 Saprospiraceae bacterium | reverse complement strand
TCTCCAATGAGGATGGGGTTGTTCTTTTTTTTTTTTTTTTGGATTTGCGAAACCCGTTCGATTTCATTTTCCCGGCCGATGATGGGGTCTAATTTGCCCTCTTCAGCGAGCTTGGTAATGTCGCGGCCAAAATTGTCCAACACGGGAGTGCGGGATTTGGCGCTGCCTTTGCGCTGCTGGAAACCACCCTGACGGTCGTCGTCGTCATAAGGGTCGTCACTATCTTGCGGTGCCTGATTATAAGGCGGCTCGATGCTGGAGAAATCTTGCTCCTGCTTGACGTACTCGAGCTCAGCTTTGTAAATTTCGTAGTCCACGTCGAATTGGTTGAGAATTTTGGAAGCTGGATTTTCCTTGTGCTTTAAAATGGAGAGCACCAGGTGTTCTGGGCTGATCTCTTCACTCTTGAGCATTTTGGCTTCCAAAAAAGTGACTTTGAGTACTTTTTCAGCCTGTTTGTTCAGTGGCAAGGTACCTACACTCAAGCTGGTGTTGCTGGCAGGGATTTTTTGCACTGAATCTTCCAGGGTTTGTTTTAGTTCAGCGAAATCTACATCCAAGGATTCCAGGACGCGAACTGCCAAACTGTCTTTTTCGGATACAATCCCCAAAAGAAGATGCTCTGTACCGATAAAGTCATGTCCTAGGCGGAAAGCTTCTTCCCGGCTCTTTTTGATGACTTCCTTTACCTTGGGTGAAAATCTTCGGTTATTCATAGTGTAGAAAAATTCTAAAGTGCTGTCAGAACTACCAATTTTGCTGCAAGAATCGAGCCATCTTTTGACGCTGTCTGCTGTAGAAAGTCATCGCTGATCGTTCGTTTGATCCATTTGAGCAATAATAAGCTTTCTTGTCAAAGTGTCCAAATCAAAAATCTGGCAAAATTTAACCCAATTTGGGCTAAAAAACAAATTCTCTTTTGGATAAAATGTAAAATCCAAAAACATTAACATAGCAACAGCAAATCAGGTAATGTGGTTTAAATAGTTGTACACAGCAAGTGAAACTTTTATTTATGGCCCTGCTTTTGGATAAATTCCAAATAACGGCTGCTGCTTTCAGAGCTAATGCTTATATTTGCCCGGAAAATGGATCAACTACCCTTAGCACATGAAATATTTAGTTAATAAACAAGACCGTTATACGGTTTTTCAGTTGCAGGAGGACAACCTGAATTCAGTTGTGGCTCCTGATTTAAAGTCGGAAATTGTTATCCTGCACAATGAAGGTGTAAATAATTTAATTTTTGACCTCTCCAAAGTCAAGTATGTCGATTCTTCAGGTTTGAGTGCCATTCTGACAGCCGATCGATTGATGAAAACCAAAGGAAGCTTCGTTTTGACAGGTATCGAACAGCCAGCAGTGAAAAAGTTATTCGAAATTTCACGGTTGGATGGCGTTTTATCTATGGCTCCTACGCTAGAGGAAGCGATAGAACTCGTCTTTATGGAAGAGTTGCAGCGGGAACTCGAAGCTGAAGGAGATGATGGAGACGAGGAAGACGAGGATGAATAAAAAAATTCAGTGTTCCTGGTCGGTTTCGGTCACTGAGCCAGGTCGAAGTGACACTTCGGCTTGGCTCAGTGACCAATGCTGAACCTTGAAATTTAAGCATTACTTACCCCAAGCGCTCCAAATCCCGAATCAAGATACTTCTGCGATTGAAGTAAATAAGGTTGGATTTGCGCAATTCATTCAAAACGGAAGTGACCGTTTGGCGCGAGGTTCCGGTATAGTTTGCTATGTCCTGTTGGGTCATGCTGTGTTTGATCAGCAATTCAAACCCAATTTTTTTCCCCTGCTGTTCTGCCGAGTCTTTCAAAAAATCAATAATCCTTTCGCGGGCATCTTTGAACATTAAGGCTTCCAAACGAGCTTCGGCGCGCCGCAAGCGGCTACCCAGCCAATCTACAATATCCATCGACAATGCGGTGTGTTTGCGGATCAATTTGCGGAAAGCTTCATTGGGTACGCGCAACAGTTGCACATCATCCTGCATTGAAAAAGCGTTTTCCTGCCGTTCTTTTTCCCCCACGATGCCCAAATCTCCGAATAAAGTGACTGGCCCCAACATCTCTTTGATGATCTCTCGACCATCGTCAGAAAAAGAACAAACTTTTACCGAACCGCGCAACAATAAAAACAGATGGCTTGATACCTCTCCTTTGTGGTAAATGGGGCTGTTGCGTTGGATCTGCTCAGACTGGCAAAGCATCGCCAACTCAGTTAGGTCCGAAAGCGGAAGCGATCCCAAAAAAGGGATTTGCCTTAAAAAAGCCAGTGCTGATGTTTCCCGAGTCGTTGTCATTGGCTTGAATTGGTTTTATTGCTAGCTAAATATTGCTTGAGCCAAAATCTTAGCGCAGTGTTAAGGCTATAAAGTAAATCATGCAAGCAAATAAATTGTTCACTTCTCCAAAGCACAGAATGCCAGACTACGGAACTTCGATGGTATACGCCGTTTTTTTGATGCCAAATAAACTTAAACAATTGCTAGAATTCCACCCGATAACTCAGGATAGGAATGATTCCTAACTGTTTTTTCTCCAAAACCTGTTTTTGCAGGTGATCGTAGTAGAAGAAACCAGCGTTTTCCTGGTTGCTGGCATTCTGGATGTCCAGGGCAAAAGTGTTGTTTCGACCAGCGGTATTCCACTTGAAATACAAACGAGTATCCAAACGGAAATAGGTGCTGCTCTTTAAAGAAAACGCTGGATCAACCCGTTCATTGCCATTCAGACTGGTATAGAGTGGTACGGTGATGCCTTCTCTTTGAGACAGGGTCGCATCAATTGGAGTTTGGCGCAAATTGCCCATCACAACTACCCGACCATTCAAGCCCCATAATTTGACCTTGCCCGCTTTGCGTTCTTTGCGCCATTCTTTACCTGCAGTGGTGTTGAATACATAGCGGCCATTGAAATGGCTGTCGCGCCAATCGTTGTTGCCAAAAGTTTGTAGATAAGCACTGCTGTTGTTGCGGTATTCGGATTGGTAAATGGAGCTGTTGGCCAGTAGATAGAAGCCTTTTTCCAGATACCGGCGCAAGTTGAGCTCCAGACCATAATTCCGGGCTTCGCCATCCGCGTTGATGGTTTCTGGAATGTTGAAGTCACTGAGCAAAACTGGAACTCGTTCATTGCTAAAATTGCTGGACAAGAGCTGGAAAGAGTAGGGGAGTACCGCTACATTTTTTTGTTTTTGGTAATAGACTTGTGCTTCTACACTGGTGGATGGGCTGGTTTGAATTTGAAACCCGATGCTACTTTGCTGACTTTGAACCAAGGCTGTGGGCAGTTGTTCGCCACCATAAATGGGCAGGATTGGCTTTTGGCTAAATTCACCAAAGGATAAAGTCAGTTTTTTATTGGCATCCAGGCGGTAGGCCAGGTTCAAACGAGGCTCAAGATCATCAATTTGGCCATCCTTCAGGGCGACAACATTGATCAATTTAATGTAATGTAGCCCAATCTCCAACTCCAGGTTGCCAAAATCCAGTTTGGTAGAGGTATAAGGTTGTACCAATTCGCCACCGTTGTAAATGACCCCTGCTTTGATAGTTTGCCGAGGATTGGGTTTGATGTACCAGTAAGTATTCAAGCTGCGGCGCGATTGGCCGATTTGATCTCCTATGGTAGGGCCAGCTCCGGTGAAATAAGTTGAAAGGCGGGCACTTTTGTAGCTGGAATAAGCAAAAGAAGTATGCCACATGCCTTTTTTGCCGGTAGGCAAGCGGAAGGTGCCACCCAAAACTTGGGTTGAAGATTCAAAATCGATGTCTTGCCGATCTTTGTCAAATTCCCAGGTGGTAGAATCGCGATCCCCGGTAAATACGTTGGAACTATTGCCCGCCATGCCGAACAAAGTAAATTTCCCTCCTTTGGCAAAAGGAAAAACCAGGTTAACGGCCAAATCTTTAAAACTGATGGCTTCACCTCCTATGTCTACCCCCAAATCACTCAACAAACCCAACGTAGAGTAACGGGCATTGACCAAATATGAGGCACCCCCGGCTTTACCAATGGGGCCTTCAGCCGCAACATCTAGTCCCAATAAACTGGCTTGCAGCGTATATTCCTGTTGTTCATTGTTGCCAGCACGCAAACGCATATCAAAAATTCCGCCAAGGGCATTGCCATAACCAGCGCCATAATCTCCTGACAAAAATGCCGAGTTGCCCAACATTTGCGTACTCAACATATTGACGCCCCCGCCAGTAAAGGTAGGCAAGTCACTTTGTGAACCCGCATTGGGCGTGTGATTGGGGTTGAGAATATCCACTCCTTCCAAACGCCAGAGGTTGGCATTGGGGGTATTGCCGCGTACCGACAGGAAATTGGCTTGATCATTGGTGTTGACTACTCCAGGGAAAGCACTGGCCGTACGCGCAGGGTCGAAAAATACTCCCGGGAAACGCAAGGTTGTTTCATTGCTGATGCTGTGTACGGATGGGTTGAGGGATTCAATTTCCAGTGGTGCAGCGGTGATGTTGAGCTCACTTAAAGTAGTATAAGCAATATGGAGGGGCAATTGCAAGACTGTTTCACGACCTGCTTCCAGCAGCACCTCCGGTACAACCAAGGTATCATAACCCACAAAAGAAACCCGCAAACGGTATCTTCCTACTGGGAGGTTTTCAAAGCGAAATTTTCCATTTTCATCGGTACTCGTTCCCGAGGTACTTCCTTCCAAAAGTACTGTCGCTCCCGAGAGCGCTTTTTGCGCCACGGCATCAAATACCTGCCCTCGCAGCGTTTGCTGAGGGTTTTGAGCATGTGCTATGCTAAAATTAAATACAATACAGATGAAAAAAAATAAATTTTTGAAGGTAGTATTGTTGCTCATGTAGCTCCTGATTTTGGCGAAGAACATCTTCGCGGGCCAAATATACAGGACTACAGCGAAAAAAAAAGAGGATGCTTGAAGAGCCCGAAAGATAAGGGACGATTAAGGGACGGAAATAAAATAAAGTTACCTTTTGGCTGGACTCTTTTTTTTTCACCACAAACTTGTACGTACAAGTTGGATTTTGTAGCTTTGCCCTGTTAAGAATTCAATCGTATGGAAAGCAGTACACAATACCAACTTTTGTACCATCGACTCAAAAAAGAAATCCTGGCGGATGTATACCCGATTGGAAGCATTTTGCCATCTGAAAATGACCTTTGTGCTGCTGCAAGTCTATCAAGGTCAACGGTTAGACAAGCTTTGAGCCAATTGGAAACCGAAGGCTACATCATCAAGCAAAAAGGCAAAGGGAGCATCGTTAAATCTAAAAGCCGATCCTTAAACTTACTGTCCTTTCACGGTTTTTCTGCAATGGTCGACAAAACAAAAATTTCGACCTTGTCCGTACAAGAGCCAACCTTTATGCCATGGCCAGAAGATTTTCCTTTTGAACTCAGCGAGCTTGAAAAAGGAGCGGGCTGTATCCATTTTGCCAGGGTACGTGCCGTAGAGAGACTCCCGGTGATGTATGAACTCACCTTTGTGCCCAATCTCAATTTGCCCCGTTTTGTGCGTCAATTTAAACTGAATCAATCCTTTTTTGAATTCCTGGCAAAAGAATACCAACTTGAAATCACGGGCATGGAACAACAAATCTGGGCTGTTGCAGCCAATTCCACGCACACCCAACATTTGCAAGTTGAATCCAACACCCCCTTGCTAAAAATCAGTCGAAAATACCACAGCAACCGCAGCCACCTCAATTTGTACAGTACCCTTTATTGCAATACCGAAAAGTATGCACTAGGCAATACGAGTGGTGTCTTAAACCAGTCCTTATGACCAGCAAACCCATACCTGTACCCCAAATTCGTGGACATTACAGCGGAGGCCACGAATGGATTCCTGCCGGGGAATCAAGTCTTGAAGTGTATTCTCCACTAGATGGCGCCCACTTGGGAGGAGTCCCGATTGCCTCCCCAACGACCATCGATGAGGTAGTGAAAAATGCGAATGTCGCTTTCAAAACCTGGTCAACGACACCGCTAAAGGAAAGAGTTCAAGTCCTTTTTCGCTTTAAAACCCTGCTCGAAAAGCACCATGCAGAATTGGCAGATTTGATTCAGGCCGAAAACGGCAAAACCTGGACAGAAGCCAAAGCGGAAATAGATAAAGGCATTGAAGTATTGGAGTTCGCCTGCTCTTTGCCCCAAATTTGGGATCAGGGCCTGCTTGAAGTCAGCACCGGGGTTAGTTGTGAATACGAACGCTACCCACTTGGAGTGGTATTGTCGATCGTACCCTTCAACTTTCCCGCCATGGTACCGATGTGGACCATCCCGATCGCCATTGGTTGTGGCAACACGTTTATCCTCAAACCTTCGGAGCTGGTTCCCTTGACTTCCGTCCGCCTGGCCGAACTGTTTACCGAAGCTGGCCTGCCTCCCGGGGTGTTTAATGTGGTGCATGGCACCCGAGAAACTACGGAATACCTCATTGATCATCCGGGCATCACTGCCCTGAGTTTTGTAGGTTCTACCAAGGTGGCCCGGATGGTCTATCAACGTGCTGCCAATCTGGGTAAAAGAGCACTTGCCTTGGGTGGGGCCAAAACCACCTGGTAGTAGTACCAGATGCCGACCCTGAAATCACCGCTAAAAATGTGGTGGCTTCGGCGATGGGCTGTGCAGGCCAACGCTGTATGGCGGCGAGTGTACTCATTTTGGTGGGTGACACCGGAACGATTCTGGATCAAATCGTAGAAGAGGCTAAAAAACTTAGGGTAGGAGCGGATTTAGGGGCCGTAATCAGCGCCGCTGCCAAAGAGCGCGTTGAAGCTTACATCAATCGTGCGGAAGCTGCCGGGTATAAAATTCTGCTAGATGGCCGAGGTGCTTCGGTGAAAGGCAAAGAAGCTGGCACCTACGTAGGTCCAACCCTAATCGAAGGCGTTCCCCCAGGTGCCGAGTGCGCCTGCGATGAAATTTTCGGCCCGGTACTTTCAATCATCCACACCCAAACCCTGGATGAAGCCATTGCCATCGAAAATAGCAATCCCTACGGCAATGCCGCCGCAATTTACACCAGTTCAGGCGCAGTAGCCCGCTACTTTAGCGAGAGGGCGAATGCGGGTATGGTCGGCGTCAACATCGGAGTCCCCGTTCCCCGTGAACCATTCTCCTTCGGCGGCTGGAACGATTCCAAATTTGGTCACGGCGACATCACCGGAATGGACGGTGTCCGTTTCTGGACCAAACTCAAAAAAATCACCACCAAATGGACGGCCTCCGCCTCCCAAAACTGGATGAGCTAGATAGGGTTTGGGTGTGAATGTGTGAAGGTGTGGGTGTGTTGTCGCCAGTGCTCAAAAATGTACCTAAACTTAAACAAAAAATCCTGCGTTCCCAGCCAACCCACAAGATCGGGTTTGGGTGTGAATGTGTGAAGGTGTGGGTGTGTTGTCGCCAGCGCTCAAAACTGTACCTAAACTTAAACAAAAAATCCTAAATTATCAGCCAACCCACGGATTCATCCGTGGGAGGCCACCCTACAAACCCAACCCACGAATTTATTCGTGGGAGATAAACAAGCAGTATGAAAGCAGCCACCTACCACGGCAAAGAAGACCTCCGCGTCGAAAACATCGCCGACCCCAGCCTCGCCGAAGGCGAAATACTCCTCGCCATCGAGGCTTGCAGCGTCTGTGGCACCGACCTGCGCACTTACCGCAATGGCGATAAAAAAATCACCCCACCCCGGGTTTTAGGCCACGAGTTTTGTGGCAAAGTCATTGAATCCCGCAACCCAAGTGCCAACGTCCAGGTTGGCGACCGGGTAGTCATGTACATCGTACTCTCCTGTGGCGAGTGCAAATATTGCCGGGCCGGGCGCGAAAACCTCTGCATCAGCAGGACCACCATGTCTTACCACTACGATGGGGCATTTGCGCCCTACGTGAAAGTTCCAGCTCGGGCAGTACAGCGGGGTAGCCTTTTTAAAGTTACCACCGACCAAAGCTCCCAACAGATGAGCCTCGCCGAACCCCTTGGCTGTGTCACCAACGCCCATACCCACCTGGGCATCGGCCTACAAGATCGGGTGGCCGTTATTGGCGCAGGCCCGATTGGTGCCATGCACGCGGTGTTGGCCAGGCTCCAGGGTGCCCAATCGGTACACCTATTCGACATCAATCAAAAGCGCCTGGATATGATGACCCGTTTTGACATTGATGGTACCGTCTTGAGCAATCAGGAAGGCACTCATTTGGCCGAGGCATTGGAACTTACCCAAGGAGAAGGTTTTGATGTCGTCATCGTAGCCGTGAGCAGCGCCTTTGCCCAAGCCGATGCTTTAGAAATTGCTGGGAAAGGTGCCAGGGTAGAATTTTTTGGCGGTTTGCCCAAGTCCAATCCTACAGCCCTGTTGAATACCAATCACTTGCACTACAAAGAATTAATGGTCAGCGGTTCCTACTCCGAAAAAATCAGTGATTTCCGTACGGCTTATCACTTGATTCAAAGTGGCCGTTTTCCAGCTGATCGTTTCATTACCCACGAGCTGCCCCTGGAGCGCATCCACGAAGCCTTTATCATGATGGAATCCGGCGAAGCCCTCAAAGTCTGCATCAATCCTCAATTGTAAACCCATGAACCAAGACTTGATCGATTCTTTAGTGGGCAAAGAATGGGGGCTTTTTATCGATGGACAGGTTGTGCCTGCCTCCAACGATGAATTGGCCCCTGTTTATTCCCCTGCCAATGGCAAGCTGATTGCTAAAGTAGCAATAGCCAGTCCTGGCGATGTGAACACAGCAGTACAAAGTGCTAAATTGGCCTTCAAAAGCTGGTCAGCACTGCCCGCCCAGGAACGAGAAAAAATCATGCGCCAGGCCAGCGCTTACGTGCGCACCCAAGCGGATCGCATTGGCGCTTTGATGGCTTTGGAACAAGGCAAACCCTTCGCTCAAAGCCGTAGCGAGGTCACTTCCTCTTGCGATTTATTGGATTATTACGCTGCTGAAGCGGTGCGGGTAGAGGGGTATGTCAATCCTACTGAAAAAAGCAATTTGTATTCCTGGGTGACTTATCAACCCGTCGGGGTCTGTGGCTTGATTACGCCCTGGAACTACCCGGTCAGTTTGCTGAGTTGGAAATTGGGGCCTGCTCTCGCAACGGGTTGTACGGTGGTCGTGAAACCCACCGAGGTAACGCCACTATCACCCTGGGCTTTTTGCCAGGCTTTGACGGAGGGTGGAATCCCGGCTGGAGTCATTAATGTCATCACAGGTGCGGCACAGGTGGGTGCGGTTCTGATAGAACATCCCGACGTGGCCAAAATTGCCATGACTGGCTCGACTGAAACCGGGAAAAAGATCATGCAGGCAGCAGCCAGACAGCTCAAAAAAGTATCCCTTGAATTGGGCGGTCACTGCCCAGCGATTGTATGTGCTGACGCCGATTTGGATCTTGCAGCAGAAATCATTGCCTACAAGGGCATCCGCAACATGGGACAATCTTGCAGCAGCGTCAATCGGGTTTATGCCCATCAATCCATCCACGACGAGTTATTGGGGAAAATTTGTGCCAAAGCCCGAAAATTCAGCATTGGTGATGGCATCAGCGAGCCCAACTGTGACCTTGGCCCCATGACCACTGCGGCAACGCTCGAAAAAGTGGAGCTGCATGTTGCCGATGCTCTGGCTAAGGGCGCAGTATTGCATGAAGGGGGTAAAAAGCCAGAAGGAGAACAATTCCAAAAGGGGCATTATTACTTGCCCACCGTGCTCAGCAAGGTTAGTCCGGATATGCTGTTGATGCAGGAAGAAACTTTTGGGCCGGTGGTACCCCTGGATACTTTTGATACGCTGGATGAAGCCATCCAAAAAGCCAACGACAGCGCCTACGGCCTTTGCGCTTACCTGTTTACCCGGGATTTTGCCACTACGATGAAAGTGAGTCAAGCCCTTGAATCCGGCACTGTTTGCGTCAATAATGGGGCTGTCAATACTCCATATGCGCCTTATGAAGGCTGGAAAGACAGTGGCTTTGGCTCGGAGCTTTCCCGTAAGGCCGTTTTTGAGTACCTGAAAACCAAACACGTTAAAGTAGCTTTTTAAAACATGAGTTATCCCGAATTTTTCAGAAAATCACCAAAGCGACATTTTTAAGCACAAAGGACACCAAGGCAGCACAAAGGGCACAAAGTTAGATGTTGACTCAGTTTTCCTTGGTGCTCATTTTTTTCGTTTTGTGCTAGTTTGAAAATTTGGGATTACTCATGTTGGAATCCAAAAAATCGAACCATGCTCCTTTCTCCCACTCAATCCCGCCAACTCCTCAATCACGCCTTTGAGCAGCAATACGCCATTCTGGCCATCAATGCCGATAGCCATGCAGCAGTGATCGACTGCCTGGAAGCCGCACGCATGGCGGACGCTCCAGTGATCATCGAAACCAGCCTTTGGCAAATCAAAGGGCACAGTTACGGTTTTGGCGATCCCATCCTGGGGGTAGCCCGCTATCTGGCGGATTTGATGGTTTTGGCCAACAGCGAACGGTATCAACAGATCCCGGTCATTTACCATACCGACCACATCAAAGGGCCAGAGACCATTGGGATACTCCAGGCTGCCATTCAAGGCATCGAGGTGGGGCTGCATGGTCAGAACATGAAGCTCTTTGCTTCCACCATTTCTTTGGACGCTTCAGACATGAGTGAAGAGCAAAATATTAGATACATGTTACACTTGTGCCAACTCGCCGTGGAAGCAGGAGTAGATGTGACCTTGGAAATGGAATCCGCAGTGGATGACCGGATTACCCCGCCCGATGAAACGGAGCGTTTGATCGGTGCGGTAGAGGCAAAATATCCCGGTAAAATTGCCCTTTGGGCGCCGGGGGTGGGCACTCAACACGGTTTTACTTCTGATGATGGCTATTCGGGTTTTCAAACCAAAACCATAGAAGACAATGTGCGTTTGTTGCACAGATTGACAGGCCGGAACATCGGAATCGCGCTGCATGGCTCCACTGGATTGTCTGCCGAAAAACTGAGCGCTGCAGCCAAATGTGGAGTGACCAAAGTGAACTGGTCGTCAGAGTCTTTGTACCTGCGTTCCATGGCCGCAAAACAATACTACCTGGAAAATGCGGATAAATTGGAACGGAAACATCCCGATTGGAAAAATACGGTGATGGACAATGGGGTGAGTAGCTTTGTGTCGGAGCGTTATGTGCCGAAAGTGGTGGAGCGGATGAGGTTGTTGGGAGGGGAGGGGATGGCGTCGAAATTTTAGGCAATGAATAATTTTGCTCCTTTGCAAAGTAAGTTTCAAACCATTTATTTGGAGAAATACTCATTTTTTTCGGATTTTATGCAAACTATATCCCATTAACCCTACTATAAGCGCGCCCAAAATCCCAAACGTCGAAGCCACCGCCGGGTTCCGCACCGTCCCCTGCAAATACGGACTAATACCCCCCAAATAAGTCCCAAAATGCAGCACAAAAGCCGTCAACGCCGCCATGACTACCACCCAGCGGGGGACATCCTTTAAAAATATTCCAAACAGCACCGGAATAAAGGCCGTAGAAAAGAAGCCATACACGCCCAACTGCGCAAAAATACCTACGCTCAGGTTGGGGTGTTGCAATTGTTGCCAGGACACGGTGATGGCGACTGCGGCCAGACCAACAATCACCAGTCGATTCAAGAAGATATAGGCCCGATCGTTAGGGATAAATTGGCCAAACAGCGG